>DATBWK010000150.1:0-15959 GCA_036514835.1 Bellilinea sp. | reverse complement strand
TTTGGCGATTTTGATTTGCTGCTTGGCGCCGGAAAACTCAATCTCAAAATCGTAGACATTCCGATACGCTACCAACCGCGCTCGTACGGCAGCACCAACATTTCGCGCTGGAAGCATGGCATGTATCTATTGAAAATGGCCATTATTGGCATGTGGAAAATGAAGTTCCAATAAAGGGATTGCCGATGCAGCTATTGAAAAGCATGCTTCAACATCCCATGACCAAAGGTCTTGATCTTGATGCTCCAGAGACCACGAATTTGCGACGGGATGTTATTTTAGCGAAACCCCTCCTGCGAAAAATATATCAAGAATGGTACAGTTTATTAACAGCCCATATTGATGAAAACGTTGGGAATGTGCTTGAAATTGGCGCCGGGGCAGGTATATCCAATTACTCGATAAGCCGCCTTATCCGAAGTGACATTTTGCTGACTAAATGGATCGACCTCGCTTGCGACTGTCAAACTTTGCCATTTATTGATGATCAACTCAGGGCGATCATCATGATCGATGTTCTGCATCATTTACCGGATCCGGGACAGTTTTTCCAAGAAGCATTGAGATGCCTTAAGACCGGCGGAATCATCAGCATGATCGAACCCTGGAATACAAATTGGTCATCCTGGGTTTATCAAAACCTACACCATGAACCTTTTAACCCTGGTATTTCAGAATGGGGGGTGATAAAAGGCGGGCCCTTGAGCCAGGCGAATGGCGCTGTTCCGTGGATTATCTTTAGTAGAGACGTTAATCTCTTCAATCAGCGGTTCCCGCAATTTTCCATCGAGCTTATTAAACCGATCATGCCCGTGGTGTATTTGCTTTCCGGGGGATTGACGTATCGAAATTTTATGCCGGCATTTACCTATAATTTTTGGCGTAAACTTGAAACCACTTTTGAGGGTCAAAGCGGGATGTTTGCCCACATCGAGCTAAGGAAATTATGAAACGATATTTTTCCTCATTCCGGCAGCGACTTCCCAGCCCTCGGGAAATTATTGGGTGGGTGGTGTTATTTGTCTGCCTATACATAATGGGTTTATTCATCCCTGAAGGATTTGACTGGGCGAATTACTTTTCTCTTGGCTCTATCCACCCGATTTGGACCCCATGGACGACCATAATTTTGAAGTTCATCAATTGGCCTCTGGTGGTTGCGATAACTTTATTCGCGATCATCCTTCGCTCTTACCGGAATAACCGTTCGCCCTGGCCGATTGCCATGGCAGTTTTATCCTTGCCGACGCTGTGGGTTCTCTATATGGGAAACCTGGATGGGCTGGTTTTAGCCGGTTTATTGCTGCTGCCATGGGGAGTGCCGCTGGCAGCCATGAAACCACAGTTATCGGCCTTCGCATTACTGGCGAATAAGAGGTCAGTCATCGCCGGTGCGGTCTGGGGGCTGATCACGCTGGCCATTTGGGGACTCTGGCCGCTAAATTTCGCCATGGCGTTGACACCCGAATGGAAAGTTGAATGGACTCAGGATATTTCACTATTCCCATGGGGTGCATTGATCGCGCTTCCATTGCTCTGGGTTTCACGCGGCGATGAAGATTTACTGATGGCTGCTGGCAGTTTTGTAACACCCCACCTTTTCCCGTATCATTTTATTCTGTTGATGCCGGCTCTGGGGCGCATGAAACCAGCCTGGATGGTTGCAACTTGGCTCATCTCCTGGACGCCGCTGATCGCCAATTGGGTCGGACCCATCGGATGGCATATGGGAAATGTGCTTGGAGGCTGTCTCTGGCTGGGAATTTATTTGAACAAAAAGAAATCAGCCCATTTGAAGGTTGGCGAGAGTCAGCCTATAGGCAGTCAAATATCAGCGCAATAGTCTTAGAATAGTTGCTGGTTATATCTATTCAAATCAAAATTATTGACAATTTTTATAAACATTCTTGAATTTACGCTTGACTCAGGGTATAGTTGACCTCCGCACGCTGTTCGGCTTTCGTTTTATTAACCACCTCAAAGGAGCGACTGACATGAAAAGATTAACCCCATACCTAACTTTTGCCGGCAACTGCCGCGAAGCCATCAACTTCTATAAGGATGCTCTGCACGGAGAAATTGTCTCGGTTCAAACTTTCGCCGAAGCCAATTATCAAATGGACACAGATAGGGCTAACAATATTATCCATTCCGAGGTCAAAGCTGAAGATATCCAGTTCTACGCTTCGGATGGAATGCCCGACTTCGTGGCAAACGGTGGCAACATGGTTACGCTGTCAATCAACCTGGAGGATCTCGCCGAGGAAGAGCGTATCTTCAATGCCCTTTCGGCTGGTGGGAAAGTCACCATGGCGCTCAATGACACCTTCTGGGGTGCACGCTTTGGTATGCTGGTGGATAAGTTTGGCGTGCCCTGGATGTTGAATTGCGAACCTAAGAAAGAATAAAAAAAGTTGATACGTTGGTTTAACCACCACGAATAAAGTGACAATTGTAAAAAGCGTTCCCAAAGAAGGAGCGCTTTTTCTTTCGATTTAAGTGACGGGTGCAATGCCGCCAAATGGCAACGCTGAATTAATCCGCCACCGCGTAACGGTAATTAACCTCGCTATCAAACCAGTAATAACCGCGATATTTTTCTGGCAGCAATTCCGCGATTTTAAACATAATTTCATCTGTGACGGCCTGACGCACCTCACGGCTCATGGCATCCCCGTTAAAATTTACGCGAAACGGGCTGCCAATGTTGATGTGAAAATCGGTCTTGCGCAAGCGTTTCAGGTTATCCCAAAAGTGTTCATAGCCATGCAAGCCCACTGGCAGCACCGGCACGCCGCTGCGCAGCACCAGCGTGACGATGCCGGGCTTACCCTGCAGCAGCTGCCCATCCATGCTGCGCGTGCCTTCCGGAAAAACAACCAGGATTTTGCCCGCCGCGATTGCCGCCAGCATCAGACGGAAAGCTTCACGGTCAACGGAATCCCGGTCAAGCGGGATAATGCCCCAGCGGTCAAATAAAAACTTGAAAAGCGGGTTTTTCCAGCTTTCCTTTTTCGCCACGCTGATCAAGTTCGGATTATCCAAGTGAGGAACCAGCACCGGAGCTTCCAGGAAATTGATATGGTTGCCCACGATGATCATCGGACCAGTTTGCGGTATTTTTTTGAGCTCCTCGACATCGATCCGGCAGACGGAGCGAAAGACCAGGCGGAGAAACCCATTAACCAGGCGGTATCCAGGGTTCATGCTTTTACCCCGTTCATACCCGTGATGACTTTGAGGGAATTTGGCAATAGTTCGATCACCAGTTCATGTCCGGCAGTGCAAATCGTTTCGCCATCGGCATGCGCCGGGATGGTGCCTTCGATCGCTTTGACGGATACCCTTTTAGCCCGAGCCATCCTGACTGCCGGATGCTCAGCCTGCTTGCCGCTAAAAAATTTCACTGCCAGCGGTAGAATGCGAATTTGGCTGACTTCGCCTGCCAGGCATAAATCCAGGGCATTGTCGGTTGGGTCAGAATCCGGAGCCATGTAAAACATACCGCCCATGCGCCGACCATTCATGATGGACACCATGAGGAACGGCTGGCGGATGGTTTCACCATCCAATTCGATCTCGTAGATGGGCGCCTTGGAGTACAGGAAAATCGTCCGCACCAGTGCCACCAGATACGAGGCAGCTCCTTGCAGCCATTTGATTTTTGCCGCTTCGAACCCGACTACCGTGTCAAAGCCCAGGCCGACCCCGTTGGCGAAGTAGCGCCCTTGCGGATAATCTCCACCGGTGAAATAGCCCAGATCAATATTTCGCTGCTGATTTTGGGTCAATGCGGTTACGGCCGCCTCAGTTTCAAGCGGGATTCCCACACCAAAAGCAAAATCATTGCCCCGCCCAACCGGCAGCACGCCTAAAGCTGGACGGGGTTTGCCATTCAAATTTGCCTGCATCAGCCCGTTGACCACCTCATTGACCGTGCCGTCGCCGCCAGCTGCGATCACCAGCTTCACGCCGGCTTCAGCAGCCTGTCGCGCCAGGGTTATCGCATCCCCCGGCGCATCGGTTGTCACAAGATCGTAATCAAATCCAGCCTGATCCAGTAGCGCTCGAACCTGAGGCAGTTTCTTCTCTGCCAATCCCTTACCAGCCACCATGTTATAGATAATCAACGCTTTATGGTTCAACGATCCACTCCAGAAAAAGATAACACTATTAACCCTGGCACGCTTGGTCAGGTTCGAAAAACCCCCGATATTACTCGTAGAAACTTTAACTACCAGAGGGAAAGCCCAATTTTACTCCTGAATAAAGTGATGGCATTGAGCAACCAGCAAAATCATGGATATTCATGTTTATCACAAGCGCAAAACCATTTACTCGTGTACAATGCAGCCTATGGCAGACCGTGCGTTCCCCGCCAGGAAATTTGAATTGATAATTTTTGACTTCGACGGGACGCTGGCGGATTCCTACCAATGGTTCTTATCCGTCTTTGACGAGGTCGTCGAACGCTATTCCCTGCCGCGGCTGGATCAGAGCGAACTGCGGCAATTAAGGAAAGTGGATATCCGCCAAATTTCCCGTCAATTTAATATTCCGCTGTGGAAAATCGTGCAAATTGGCAGCCATCTGCAGAAGAAAATGGCAAGCCAAATTGACAAAGTCTTATTGGTAGATGGCATGCAGGCAGTCCTTGATGGGCTGGCAGCAGCCGGAGTCCGCATGGCGGTGGTCACCTCGAATGCCGAAGAGAATGTGAAGCAGGTATTAGGTCCGCACAACGTTAACAGGTTTGAAGCCTTTGAAGCTGGCGTAACGTTATACGGCAAAAAGGCCAAATTTGATAAGGTCCTCAAAAAGACCGGGGTCGATCCGCTCAAGGTTTTATCGATTGGCGATGAGCTGCGCGACTTGAAATCTTCGCGCCAGGCGGGCATCATCTTTGGGGCTGTAGGTTGGGGCGCCACCGAATTGGAAACCTTCCGGGCGCACAATCCGGATGTACTTTTCACGCAGCCCGATGACATTTTGAATACTGTGCTTAATTGAATGGTTGCAGGGAAACGCACATTTGAGAATAACCCATGACCCGATTGTCTGCCGTTAAAGCGGATATTACCACCCTGGCGGTAGATGCGATTGTCAACGCAGCCAATGAGCGCCTGTTGGGCGGCGGCGGCGTGGATGGAGCCATTCATCGGGCGGCAGGTCCAGGGCTGCTGGAGGAATGTCACAAACTGGGCGGCTGTCCAATCGGTGACGCCAAAGTCACCAACGGGTACCGCCTGCCCGCAAAATATGTGATTCACGCAGTTGGGCCAGTCTGGTACGGCGGAAGTCAGGGGGAAGCTGAGCTGCTGGCATCCTGCTATCAGCGGTCGCTTGAAATCGCAGACAGTTTAGCGGTTGAAACCATCGCTTTTCCAGCCATCAGCACTGGTATTTACGGATTTCCATTTCAACAAGCCGCAGAAATTGCGGTCAGAACGGTCAGGAAATTTGTTACCCAGCCGACCTCGCTTCAGGGGGTCATTTTTTGCTGTTTTTCGGAACAAGATTATTTAGTGTATCAAGCGCTAATGAAAGATAAATAGCGTCAAACCTGTATGGTTGTGGCTGATTCGGTCATTTCACGGAATAATAATCTTTTCAGCCTGAACACAGTTTTGGCACATCCTTTGCATAACTGTTAACACTACCCGCCCATTTTTGGGTAACAATAATAAAGGGCGAATTGAAAAAACATACTAGAATTAGGTTAACCATTGAGCGGCTAACGCCGGGTGGATTACGCACCGCCAATGCAGCCGACTACGAATAAAATATGCATCCCCACAGGTGACCCATGGACCAAAGACAACCGACTGCTATTATTTGTCACGCCAGCGAAGACAAGCAAAGTTTTGTTCTTCCGTTTTCATACAAACTGGCTGAATACGGTATTAAGGTTCTCGTCGACGAGTGGGAACTGCAATCCAATGACAGCCTGATCGAACGAATCTTCACCGAAGGGGTAAAAAACGCGGATGCCTTCCTGATCATCCTGTCCAATTTCAGCGTCAATAAACCCTGGGTGACGGAAGAACTGCGCGCCGGCCTGGTAAAACGGATTGGGATCCACAGCAAGTTGGTTCCAGTTTTGATCGAAGATGCCGTGGTTCCCGATGTCCTGGCTGCCAGTGAATGGGTAAAAATCCGCGATCTGGATAATTATGACCGCGAAATGCTCCAAATCGCGCGGGCCATCCGCAATGAACCTGTTCAGCCGATCGTCAAGGAAGTTGTTAAGGAAGCGCCTCGGTCTACGCAAGGGGCTATTTCCACCCCCGGTGTTGGCGCAGTAGCACCAGCCCCATCCCCTTCAGTCATCCCAGGTTCGATACCAGGCCTGACTCAAAATGAAATCCTGGTATTGAAAGTCAGCAATGATTATGCGGTGGAAAAGAGTCGCACTTTCATCAATACCTCCGACGTGCGGCGAGTCCTCGAAACCAACGGGCTCACTCTGCAGCAAATTGACAAAGCGTTGGAAATCCTGGACGAAAAAGGCTTAATCAAAGCTGCCCGAATCCTTGGGAGCGCCAGCATCGAAATTTACAACGTCACCCCATTTGGCTTCGAAGCATATGCCCGCGCTTTTATTCCGGGTTACGACGATCTGGCGTTTAAAATGCTCTCGGCACTGGCTAATGAAGGGTTGGAGACCAACGACGATCTAGTCACACGGTTTAATGTCCCGATGAGCGTAGCCAATTTCACCCTGGATGTTTTCGAAACCAAAAACCTGATTAAAAAAGGTAAATCCCTGGGCGGGGCAGTGTTGGTTAAAAACGTCACCGAAGCAGGCAAAAAATTCCTGCAGGGTTAACCAGTCCAGCAGAATTTTCAACACCAGACATTATTCCAACGGTTCCAGGAAATACACGGAGCCGTCAAGAGTGGCTTCTACCGACCATCCGATCACTCCATCGTCGTTGCGGATTTCCCACCACAAATAGACGCCAGTCTGATGGGGAACACACACCGGTCCCTGGAGAACATCCACAACTTCACCCGCGGGATTGGCGTCAAAAACGTTATTCGTCATCTCGGGCGCGGTGTGCATTTTCAGATTAATCAACACTTGTGCCGGCTGACCTGCTGTGAGGAATGACTGTGCATCCGCACTACAGGTGAGTGTCGCGGTCTGTGTGACAGCGCTCGTCAAAGTCGGTGTTGGAGGTATGGCGGTGGGTGCCGAGGTCACAAGGGTGGACGTTAACGTGGCCTGGAGAGTCGGTGTTGACCGCGGCGGGGTAGCGGTGGGAATAATGCCCATCACCCAGCGAAAATTCTGTGAATCCCAGGTACTGATGGTCGCGCCAACAGCATCCAGGATTTGCCAGACCCGCTGGCTATTTTGCACCAGGCGGTACTCGCCTGGAAGCTGCAATGACAGCGTAGCCGGGATAATCGGCTGCCAGGTCACACCATCCGGCGCCAGCCGGTAGAGTTGCACCCCCTGCGGATTCAATAATACGCGCGTTGAAGGAGCGTATTCCCACTCAAAATTGGCCGGTGGGAAAGCCGGGATCGTGACTCCCGCGGTTGGTTCAGGCTGCGCCGGTGGCCGAATGGCAACATAAAGGAAAACCGCCACTGCAAGAACAAATGCCAGTTTGATGAAATCATACCCGCTAATCCGGTTCTTGGTTTCCATAACGCATCCCTGGAGCCATGAGACGGGTGTGTTTCCCCTGCTCAATCATTGATTTTACCGCGGAAATTCACAGTCACCATTCACCGCAGTAGAATTTGCCAGCGCAGGTTTTCCACGACCGGTCGAACATGGTTATACTTTTTTCACGGTAAAATTTTCATAAATTACACCCTCGCATAGACCGCAAATACCGGAGGAAGAAAAATGGGACTCCACCCCTTGATCACCCAGTTGAAATTTACCCGCAGTGAATTTTTGTCCGGCGTAAAAAATGTCTCGGATGAGGATGCCAGCAAACGCCTGCTGCCGATGAATTGCATCAGCTGGAACGTAGGTCATCTGGCATGGCAAGAGCAGCGTTACTTTTTGTATTATGGACAGGGGCTAATGCCGTTCCCGGAGGTGCAGAAAATATTCGCCTACGGCGCACCAGCCAGCACCCCAGCCCTGACTGAGATGCTGGAAATCTGGCGAAAAATCACTAAAATGGCTGATCCATGGTTGGAAAGCCTGACATCTGCCAGACTGCTCGGGACTGTCAGTTCCAACGGAAAACCCATCGACCGCACGGTTGGAAACCTGCTGCAGCGCACCATCTATCATTACTGGTACCACAACGGGGAGAACCAGGCCATTCGCCAGCAGTTGGGGCACGAGCATTTACCGGTTTTCGTCGGCAATATTGACGATAAAGCGCCTTACCGGCCAGAAAGCCAAAATTAGTTCAATTCCAGCACCTGCCATGATCCCTTCGTCACATCTTCCGGTCACATCCACCGCTCGGGGTGCAGGTCCAACTGAACCAGAACTGCAAGGTTGGATCGATCGCATAATGCCCGGCGGGACGCTGCTGCGCAGCTGGCCGCTCACAGGCGGCAGCTCTGCCGGAATGACGGCCTTCGCGGTGGATTGGCCAGGAGAAGGGACACAGACTCTGGTTTTACGAAAGTTGAGTAACCCACGGGCTGCCGAGAGGGAATTCAAAACACTATTGACACTAGAATCCCTGCAATTGCCGGCGCCGCTCCCCAGGCTGCTCGACCCGCCTTTTCTGATCACAAGTTTTACCGAGGGTGCCATGGATTTTTCGCTGGCATCGGCAGAGCGGATAGCCGGGGAAATGGCTGCCTGCCTGGTAAAACTGCATACGGCTGACCTGGCCAAAGTGAATCTGCACTTTCTGCCAGATATCAATGAACGCCTGGCGGGAGAAATCCAAACCGCTGATTACCCGCCCAAAGAATGGATGCAGGAAACAAACATACGGCAAGCTCTAACCGCCGCACTGCCGCTCAAAACCCGAAATCCGATGACGCTGCTGCACGGCGACTTCTGGCCGGGCAACCTCTTGTGGCAGAATGGTAGCCTGGCAGCGGTGATTGACTGGGAAGACGCAGCCCTTGGCGACCCGCTGGCAGACCTGGCGATCACACGACTGGATATGCGCTGGATATTCGGCAGCGCAGCGATGCAATCCATCACAGCCAAATACCTGAGTCAGGTCAAAATTGACCTGACCGACCTGCCGCTGTGGGATATCTATGCTGCGCTGCGTTTCATCCGCCTGGCGGGGAACGACCTCAGCGGGTGGGCTGCCTATTTTCCACCATTCGGGCGGTTGGACATCGCCGCCGAGACCATCCTGCGCGACTACCATGATTTCGTCGAGCTCGCTTTGCGGCAAGTTAAATCCACGACTATCGATTAACGATAATAACTGGTCACTTAACAACGATCTTCCCGAGGAATAATGGAAACCATTGATTACAAGAAAACGCTCAAGCACCTGTACCAACCCTCAGCCAAAGAAGTGATCGAGGTGGTCGTCCCGCCGATGAATTTCCTGATGGTCGATGGCAGCGGCGACCCAAACACCTCGCTGGAGTACCAGCAGGCAATCGAAGCGTTGTATGGAACTGCCTATGCCATCAAATTCATGGTCAAAAAAGGGCCAACCGCGTTGGATTTCGGCGTGATGCCGTTGGAAGGCCTATGGTGGGCGGATGATATGACGACTTTCAGCACAGAAGCCAAATCGGACTGGAAATGGACCATGATGATCATGCAGCCGCCCGTTGTCACAGCCGACATGGTGACAGCAGCAATTAACGCGGGTAAAAAGAAAGGACTGAGCGCCATCAGCCGGCTGCGCTTCGAGTCTTTCGAAGAAGGCCGGTGTGCACAAATACTGCATATTGGCCCATTCAGCGCGGAAGGACCGACTGTGGCTCGGGTACATGAATATATTGACGTCCATGGCGGACGCCGTGGGAAACACCATGAAATTTATTTGAGCGATATCCGCAAAGCCGATCCCGCTAAATGGAAAACGATTATTCGCCAACCAATGGGCAGCTGAAGTTGCTGCCAGGAGAGAACCATGCCAGCAGGAATTTCAGGCACTCGTGAAATTGTCGCCGGATTACGCGCCATTCTGGCGCCATATGCAAGTCAACTGATTGTGACTGCCGACGGCCCAAATGGTTTCAGTTTGGATACGCGCCATATCCTGTCCAATAAACAGCCCCTGTTTTTTGGCAGTGTCAAAGTCCAGAAAAATTACGTCAGTTTTTACCTGATGCCAGCCTATGTCTTTCCGGAAATCCTGAATGGTATTTCGGACAACCTGCGCAAGCGCATGCAGGGAAAATCGTGCTTCAATTTCAGGCATGTTGATCCAGATTTGTTCAACGAGCTGGCAGCACTTACCCGCGCCGGTTTTGAGCGCTATCAGGCTGCCGGATACGTAAAACCCGCAGAAAAACAGCCATAAACTGGAGGTACCTCCTATGGAACTATCGGAATTGGCCTTCTTTACCGACGACGTCGCCGGGATGACCGAGTTTTACCAAAAATTACTTGGCAAAGTGCCGGATTATGCCGGTCAAAATATGGCCTTATTCACACTTGGCAGCGTCACCTTCTTGATCCATGCCAGATACACGCCCGCAGACGATGATCTGCCGCCGGATAATCACTTTGCTTTCAAGTTGTCGGATGTGGATGCCGCCAGCGCCGGGCTGGTGCAGCAAGGGCTTAACCTCGAGCACCTGCCGCGCGATTACGATTGGGGAAGGTCGGCATACCTGCGCGACCCGGACGGTCAGTTGATCGAGTTGGCGCAGGGTTAAGGGATGATGCTCTCCGCTCCCCTTCGCGTCCGCTTGCGCCCGGTGGTCGCTTCTGATGTGGCGACCTTCTTCGAACATCAATTGGACCCGCAAGCCAATTTCATGGCAGCCTTTGTCAGTAAAAACGTCACCGACCGGACTGCCTTTGATGCTAAATGGGTCAAAATTCTGGCTGACACTGCCATCGCGATCCGCACGATTCTGGCGAACGGTGAGATTGCTGGTTATGTGGGGCACCATTCCTGGTTTGGCGACCCGGAAGTGACCTACTGGCTTGGGCGCGACTATTGGGGTAAGGGCATAGCCACCCGCGCGCTGGAATCTTTTCTGAAACAGGAGAAGCTGCGTCCGCTCTATGGACGAGTGGCGAAGGATAATGCCGCTTCGCGGCGGGTATTGGAAAAATGCGGTTTTACCTTGATTGGCTCGGAAAAGGAATTTTCGAATGCCCGCGGGGAAGAGATCGAGGAGTTGATTTTGATCCTACGGGGCTAAGGCGCCGATTCCTGCTTTGACATGCGGCGAAACGTGGCTTATAGTTGATTGTACTGATCAACGTTTGACCTGACTGGAGGGTTCAAAAATGAGTGAAGGCCAGATCGTTCACATCGAATTTGCTGCCAGCGACCCGGATGCCGCCGGGAAATTCTATTCCGACCTGTTCGGTTGGAAGACAGAAGCGTATCCCGGCGCCGAATACACCACCTTCGAGCCTGTCGATCCCCCTGGCGGCGGTTTTGCCAAGATTGACGGGCAATTGTATCAAGTTGGCTCGGTCCTGGCGTACATATTCACCAGCGACATTGAGGAAATGTTGAAAAAGATCGAAATAGCCGGGGGTAAAGTGGCGTTGAAACGGACTGAAATCCCCGGCATGGGCTGGTTTGCCCTTTTCACCGACCCGACCGGCAACACCGTTGGATTGTTTACAGACCAACCGGCGATGTAGCTGCCACCGGGAAGGTATAAAGCAGTGAGGAGTGCTTGATGTCGGTTAAAGAGCTGGAAACACGCTACCAATACCTGCCGGAACACCTGCTCGAAATTGTGGTCGAGTTGCGCGATCTGGTGATGGAGGTTGCGCCGGATGCCTGCGAGGACATCCGTCCTCAGGGGTTGGTCTATTACCATGCCGAGCGCGGTGGGCCGGTCAGCGCGGGCATTTGCCAAATCCTCATCCAGCCGGATCATATCCAGTTGGCATTCAATTATGGGCGATTTCTGCCCGATCCTGCCGGGCTGCTGGCGAGTGAGGGTAAACGGTTGATCAAGCGCTTTGCCTGCGTCACGTCCTATGAAGCTGCCCCCTGGGAGGAACTTAAGGCTTTAATTTCTGCCGCCTATCGCTTCGATCCCTACACCGAAACTTTCCATACCGCTTGAATGGCTTAAATTAACGAAATGCAGCGGACCAATTGCGGTCCACTGCATTTTTTATGACGTTATGGTTAGCTGCGGCGTACAGCGCGCAGGATCAACAACAAAATCACCGCGCCAACGAATGCCGCAATGATGGATCCGATAATACCGGATCCGATCGAAATTCCCAGCAGGCCGAAAATCCAGCCGCCAAGGAACCCGCCCAATATGCCCACGAGGATCGCAGCCAACAAACCTAACTTGACGCCTTTGATCAACGCGTCGGCAAGCAAACCGGCGATACCACCAACGATAATCCAAATAAGAATTGTACCTAAATCCATAGTTTCCTCCTTGTTTGAATATTTCCTCCCCTTCCACGAAAGGAAGGATTACGCCTTTACCATTATAACTATTACTACTAGTATTTATCAACATTAACCCCAGATTAAAAGAAAAGTTATGCTCATCATGCAATCGTTTATTCGTCAAAAGCGAAATCTCACCCATACGAGCGTGGTGGGTAGCCTGGCGGATGGACTAGAATTAGGATGTGGAGGGTTTCATGAATTTAGAATTGGATGCATTCCTGACAAACTACCCGGCTGAAGTACAAATTCTGGCACGCGCAGCTAGAACTATAATTTTGGAAATTATGCCGGAAACTATCGAATTGACCGACCCATCCGCCAACCTGATCGCCTACGGATTAGACCGCGGTTATAAGGGGCTGATTTGCGGCATTACGCTGTTTTCCGCATACATCAATATCATGCTGGCGCAGGGTGCCAGTCTGCCTGATCCTCATGGGCTGCTGAAGGGCAGCGGAAAACTGGCGCGCCATATCAAAGTCACCCAACTCGACGACCTGAAAGTGCCAGGCGTTGAGGCCCTTCTCGAGGCTGCTTATTACCGCAAAACCCAGGAGTGGCACAAATAAACCTCAAGGGTTTGACTTAATTCGTTATTGTGTTATACTAATTCGCTTATACGTTGGTATAAATCTATTTTATTTTATGTAAACAATTATCGGGCTCAGGTACGCCTTGGCTCGTTTGTTTGCCAAAAGGACCTGTTGTGAGTTTTGAAAATTTTGCTTTCCACCCGTTTATTCAAGCGGGCATCTCTTCGGCCGGCTATTCATCGCCGACCCCTATCCAGGCACAGACCATCCAACCCGTTTTAGACGGGCGCGATGTGCTCGGTCTGGCCCAAACCGGAACCGGCAAGACTGCCGCTTTCGTACTTCCTATCCTGCAGCGCTTATTGCGCGGGCCCCGCGGCCGGCTGCGTGCGCTGATCCTTTCGCCTACCCGCGAATTGGCCGAACAAACCCACAGCGTCATCAAAGTGTTGGGCCGCAAGACCGGTCTGCACAGCGTAAGCGTGTATGGCGGCGTCAGCGCCGGACCGCAGATCAAAGCACTGCGCGGCGGTGCCGAAATTGTGGTCGCCTGCCCGGGTCGTTTACTCGACCTGATGGGACAGCGCGTATTCAATTTGAATTCGATCGATGTGCTGGTGTTGGACGAAGCCGACATGATGTTCGATATGGGCTTCCTGCCGGACATCCGCCGCATTATGTCCGCGATTACCAAAGAACACCAGACTACCTTGTTCTCAGCAACCATGCCGAGCGAAATTCGCTCATTGGCCATGGATATGCTCAAGAACCCTGTGACTGTCGAAATTGGCGCGCAAAAGCCGCTCGAAACGATCAAGCAGGCGGTATATCCAGTTGAACAGGATGCCAAATACCCCACCCTGCTCGGACTGCTCGAAAAAACGGGCAGCGGACAGGTGCTGGTTTTCACCCGCACCAAGCACCGCGCGCAAAAACTGGCACTCCAGTTGAGCAGCGCCGGCGTATCCGCCACCTCGCTGCAGGGCAACCTGTCGCAAAATCAGCGGCAGGCCGCCATGAGCAGCTTCCGCAGTGGTAGAGTGCAGGTGATGGTCGCCACCGATATCGCCGCCCGCGGTATCGATGTCACCCAGATTTCGCATGTCATCAATTATGATGTCCCCGATACCGCTGAGGCTTATACCCACCGCATCGGCCGGACCGCGCGCATGGAACGCCTGGGTACCGCACTGACCCTGGCCACCCGGGAAGACCTGCCAATGATCCGCTCGATTGAGCGCATGATCGGCAAACCTTTGAAACGCTATAACAAAGATGGCGAAGAACTCCCGGCGGCACCTCCCCCGCGCCGGACCATGCCAACGGAGCGCTTTCAGCGCCGCCCAGCAACGGTTCGATCATAATATCGCGAACTATTCCTGATAAACCATTAAATCGAAGAACAGCCAACCGTGTGGTTGGCTGTTCTTCTTTTGTTAACCCGCACCGCTTGCCTGGCAATCAGCAATGAGGCTGATGACAGCATCGTCGAGAAAGTGAATGGATTAAGTTATAATAATAATTACTGTTCTCCAATGGTCGAGCAATCTGACCAAAACCAGAGTAAAGGAAGGAAGAACTTAACCCCATGGCTGAAAAAAAGAAAATTAAATCACTTTTTGAAATTGCGAGGGACGCCCTGACGGACCACGACGAGAAGGAGGCTGCTGCTGAAGCAGCAGCCAAAGCAAAAGAAGCTGCGGAACTGGAATCCCGGCGCAAAGCTGCTGAGGCTGCCCAGGCACGCCTGAAAGCCAAAGCTGAAGCCGACAAGAAAGCTGCGGAAGCCAAAGCTGCTGCTGAAAAATTGGCCCGCGAAAACCAATTGAAGGCTGAATCCAAGAAGCGCGCCGATGAGATGATGGCTGCTGCCGCCGCCAAAGCCAAGGTTGAAGCGGACAAGAAGGCTGCCGAAATTGCGGCTGCCAAAGCCAATGTCCTGGCCGAGTATGAAGTCAAATCCGGCGACACCTTGAGCGGCATTGCCCTCAAGTATTACAAGCACGCCACACCGCCGTACTACACCCTGATCTACGAAGCCAACAAAGCTGTAATTGGCGACAATATGAACGTTATCCGCCCGGGGGCGAAACTACAAATCCCTGTATTGCCGGAAGAACTTAAAGGCAAGTAGGTCCCGACTCTCTTTCAGAGAAAAAATCAGCGTTCTGTAAAACCAGAACGCTGATTTTTGATTCGGAGTCGTGGCTAGTGTTTTGCTTCCTCAACCAGGCAGTCCATGTAATCTTTGATGGTGGGTAAGCCGGTCAGTTTTTCGTAATAGAAGTTATTCACCAGGTTGATCAGCTCATCGCGGGCTGCCTCAGCCTGGGGAGAGAGTTCCTTGCCGGTCTGCTCCTGCGATAGGAATGAGCGCAGGCGCAGCAGCATTCGCACAATTTCCGTCTCCTTCTCGCCTTCCAGCACATCCACCACGGTCAGAATTAAGTGGTCTGCCTGGCCGAGAAGTGTCTCGATGCCAATGTCGCTGCCCTTGCCAAAAGTATCATCAATGGTGCGGATTAACGACCATACCTGGTAGAGCACAGTTGACGGTTCGTCGAACAACTCGCGCAGATATGCCGCTTCCTGGTAACGCCCGGTTAAGCGGAAAATGTTATACATGCGCTTGGCAGCCTTGCCGTAGTTGGGAGATGCGGTCACATACTTGCGGACTTCTTTTTCCAGGCTGGTTACGTAATCGTCGAGTGCATTGCTGTCAACGTGTTTAGCCAGTTTGGTGAAAATAGGGATGGACTCGGATTCCAGGTAAACCTCCTGGAAATAGGGGTCAAGATAGCCGTCAAGTGGTTCAATCTTGCCATCCGGAGCTTCCCAGGTGACATCCAGCATATTGCTGGCATTCACCAACTGTTGCTCGAGCGGATCTGCCACCACCCAATCC
>DATBWK010000149.1:0-3144 GCA_036514835.1 Bellilinea sp. | reverse complement strand
CGAAGCGATCCATCCGATTTCGGTCAAAAGCTGCTGAAAGCCATGTAGCGGCGAACATCGTTCGCCAAAAAACCGCGTTGCGCCGAAGCGGGTGTAGCGGAGAACACCGTTCACCAAAAATGCGCGCACATCGTCCCGATGGTTTGCGGGAGCGGTCATCGCGGCACAATCACATTTGCAGGTTAATTTTTTAGCAGTATGATCTACCTGGGCGGGTCAACAATTGAATACGGACTTTGGGCCGTGGAAAAGGAGCTGTCCGAATGGAATCGAAAACCCCTGGTTATCGCGCTCTTCCTTATATCTTTAGCGTTGTCCTCATATTGGTCGGCTATTTGCTGAATAACTGGCGAATATTAGCCAGAGAAACTGTATCAACAGAATTTGATCCAACCGTTTATTTTGTGTTCATGGTGATTGCCCCACTGCTGTTTGCGCTGGTAAGCCTGCTTCTGTTCGCCACGGTTTTCAACCAGCGGCTGACGCCCACTGGGAGCATCATCTTGATTGTGATCGGCCTGCTGGTTGGCCTGCTGCCAGTCTGGATGCTTTTCACCAGACTGGGATTTTTTATGCACAATGTGATCAACACACCTTATTTGCCGCTCTCCAGCGCGATTGTGGCAGTCTGCGGCTTTGCCGGGCTGATCTTAAAGCCAAAAACCGAGGAACCTGCGGCGCTTCCTCACCCATAACGAGATACTACCGTGACAGGCTGAAGCTCCAGCCTGTTACGTTGAGGTGACCGCCAATTTGCCGCCATAGCGGCGGAATTCAATCTCAATCAGCTGGCGTTGCTTGTGTTGCTGAGGGCGCTGCCTCTGCCGTTTCCGGCGACTTAATCAGCTTCCAGGTGCGTACCACCAGCGCATAACCGATCGCAAAATCCACCAGCGCCAGCACCGGGTGCAGCGCTGAAACCAGCGGCGCCGATCCGCGCATGAAAATAACCACATCCGCCTGCAGCGCATACGCTACGAACAATATCCAGGTCAATGTTTTGCTGGAGCGTGGTAGCCTGGCCAGATACTGTGCAATTAACATCAACAGCAGCGGCCCTGCCAGGGTGTGCCCCAAACCGATATGGTCCCCCCACCCCGCCCGGCTGGCAACCACCACCAGCCCGGCCAGATACACCTGATACAACACCCCAATCACGAACAAACACGCCAAAACCAGGTAGATGTACCGCGTAACCTTGACCATTTTTCCCTCTCACCCACTTCAAGAATCAGATACCAATGACGTTGATGCGAATTTCCCTCTTGATTTCAACGAACTGGCCATTATAATAGCACAATATTGATAGTTTTTATCAATATTTCAACTGGTTCCACCGCCTCAATATTAGCCGTGGATCTCAGGTTGATCGGCTAACCGGGTGAATAGGAGTGGATATGTACCGCTGGCTGGTGTTCCTGCATGTATTATGTGCTTTTGCCTTTGTTATGGCGCACGGCGTTTCCGTCAGCGTATATTTTATGCTGCGCAACGAGCGTAATGTTGAGCGGGTAAAGATGCTGCTCGCCATCTCCCGCGCTTCGCTGAATTATGCCTTTATTTCCCTGGTGTTGATCCTGATCACCGGCATTATTACCGGCATCATGGGTCAATGGTGGGGGCAGTGGTGGATTCGCGTGGCAGTACTCTTGATCTTTATCATTTGGGGCGCCATGGCAGGCATCGGAACGCGGGTAATGAATGAGCTGCGAATCGGGCTCGGAATGGTGTCCTCATACAACCAGCCGCCGCGTGCCGAGATGTTATCCGCCGAGCAAATGGATGCGCTGCTGAAAAAGATCAACCCGGCATTATTGACCCTGGTCGGTTTCGGCGCCATAGCTATCTGGGTCTATTTGATGTATTTCAAGCCGTTTTAGGACGAGTGAAATTACTTCGTCTTGAAGAAATGGTGCTTCTATAGGAGCAGCAACCTTCAGCCTTGCATTATTGATAACAGCCAACGGTCTAAAGCATGCAATAATTTAATAGGTGCAGCTTGCCTATTAAAGGAATCCGTTGAATCCTATTCCAAACTCGTTACAGCCAGTACCGGCTACCTCACTGTATTCAAAAAAACGAATGGCTCGAAATTGGTTCATATTAATTTCGATCGCTATTCTGGTGTCATACCTTTACGCTTTTCTTGAGTGGTTTTTCTTTATTACTCAGCCGTCCTACACCGCAGTTTCCACCAATGCAATTATCCAGGTAACCGTTCTCTTTTTTAGCGGGTTTATTATTGCCGCTGTTTTTTCCTTCACCTTAGCCGTATTGTTCCTCCTGCTCCAACGCCTCCCGCCTGGCGTGGTGCAGGTCACCGGGCTCAATGCTGGACGTTGGATTCTGGCCTTCCTTATAGCCTGTCTATCCTTGTTGTTAATTGATAATTTCACTTACACCATTTTCAAGATTGGTATTGTCAACTCTACTGGGATGTGGCGCGCCGCCTACACCATGCTCTTCGCCAGCCTGCTGTTGTTGGCATATAAACAATGTGCATTTTTCATAACGCCATTAACCAATAAAGCTTACCGCCAGAGGTCGTGGGTTTTATTAGCCGCATTCAGTCTGGTCGCCATTTCGATGGTGATGGTTCTCACTTCCTATCTCACTCAATCGGCGACCGCACAGGCTGCGGTCCAACCTGCATCAGGACTCAGTCTTGAAAGGCGTCCCAACATTATTATCATTGGCAGCGATGGGGTTAATGCCGCCAGCACGTCTCTGTACGGTTATTCGCGTGAAACGACTCCCACCTTAACCTCCCTGGCATCACAGGCGTTGCTGGTTGAAAACGCTTTCCATAATGGCAATACATCCACTGGGTCAACTACTTCCTTGCTTACCGGCAAGCTGCCAACCACGACCCGCGTGGTCTATCCGCCAGATATCTTGCTGGGTGATAATGCCACCGAGCATTTACCCGGCATCCTCAAACAGCAAGGCTACCGCACCGTCGAGATCGCGCTGCCGCATTACGTCGATGCATTCAACGTAAATTTCCAACAGGCTTTCGATCTGGTGAACGGCCGGTCTGTTGACAATTACCCCATGCTCTACCTGGGTTGGAAAATTGGCGGAGATTATCCTGCCTATTTTATCGGCGTGACGGCTGAACGCATCTTTTCCCGCTTAAAACAT
>DATBWK010000148.1:0-7776 GCA_036514835.1 Bellilinea sp. | reverse complement strand
GCAAGGTCATGGTTTGATATCCTCTGCCAATAATTCTTTCCAGTTAAGTTCAACATTGAAAACGCCGCCAAATGCGCGGGCAGTCTGGTCGACGACCTGCCGCATGGCTGGCGGGGGTGAAATGACTTCCGCCATGGAGACCATGCGCACGCCGTCCAGACCGCAGGGGACGATCCCCTGCCAGTAGGCCATGTCCGGCTGGACGTTGAGGGCAAAACCGTGGCGCGAAATGCCTTTGGCATCAATTTTGACGCCGATGGAGGCAATTTTGCCGGGTTGTGGGTGCGGATTCTCAGGCGGCAGCCAGACGCCGGTCAGCCCTTCACGGCGTTCAGCCTGAAGGTCAAAGGCCGCCAGGGTCTGGATGAGAACTTCTTCGAGACGGCGCAAATAGCCGACAAAATCAGCCTGGGGCAGGCGCTCACCCTGCCAACCGGGGGCTGCCAGCGGCAGCAGCGGGTAGCCTACCAGCTGCCCCGGTCCGTGGTAGGTGATGTCGCCGCCGCGGTCGACTTCGACCACGGTCACGCCAGCCTGGGTGCGCTGGTTGAGGTCCCACAGCAAATGGTCAAGCCCGCCGCGCCTACCGATGGTAAAGGTGTGCGGGTGCTCGAGCAGGAGCAGGCTGGGCGGGCGCTGGCCAGCGGCAATTTGGGCTGCCAGGCGGGATTGCAGGTCCCAGGCAGCCTGGTAGTCGAGTTGTCCGAGCCAGGTGACGTCCACGGCATTAAAGGCTGTTCGCATGGGGTCTATTTTAACAGACGCGGAGGTCATCTGGACCCCTCTCCTCGCTCTTCTTCCTACGGAATACTGCGTAATCCCCGGTGCGGGGAGAGGAGGCAATTCGTGGAAGAAAAGTCAGGCCGACACATAGGTCGGCCCCTACAATTTAAATACGGCGCAGAGGTGGTAGTTCAACCAAATCCTCAAAGAGGTCGCGTTCCACTTTGCCATTTGGCGGCGGAACAGCTTGCATATAAATTTCCTTTGAGGCAAAAATGCGCCGCAGCCAACCAATAAAGCCGGTGGGAAAGGAACCTGACATCTGACTGGCGTGGCATTGTGCAGCGTCGTCACGGATATCTGCTACAGCGCGGTAATCAATAACAGCGTTGGTCGGAAAATCGACATCGACAATGGCAGCCAGGTCAATATCCTTGTTTTTACCAAATTTGTGCACGTCACGTCCGAAAATTCGCATGACTCGCATTACAAGGCGCATCAATTGACGTGGAAAGGTCAGGTAATACAACCGGGCCGGGATATGCGGAGGCTTCCCATCCATATTTGCGGCGGTCACGTCGCCGGCCAATTGAAAAGCGCGAACGGTGGCCTGATGAACTGCAATGTGATCCGGATGCCGGTAACCACCAATGGGATCAGAGGTGACAACCACGGTCGGCTTGAGCTGGCGGATCAGGCGGGCAATTTCTAAAGCAACCTGCTCGCGCGGTTGCGCGACGAAGGCTTGCGGGTGATGGTTATCGGCAGAGCCGGGCATGCCTGAATCGCGGTAATTGAGGAAAAAGATGTCCGTCAGGCCTAAATGACCGGCAGCGCAGCGCAATTCGGCCACGCGCCGGTCTGCGATGGAATCATAACCGCGCAGCAGCTCTGGATCGACATCGCCAACCTCACCGCGGGTGGCGCAGATCAAATAGGTGTCCACCCCGCGACGCGAATACAGGGCGAGGGTGCCGCCCATGCCAAAGGTTTCATCGTCGGGGTGAGCCAGCACTGCCAGCAGCACCGGGCGGCTGGGGGTAGAAGGGGTTTGATCGCTTGGGAGAGAAGAATCGACCGTGGATTGTCCGGGTAGGGTGTTGGGCATAAAGGTTACAGTGAGTCTTAGGATCAGTATTGGTGCATGGTTGGGTCGATTTGCTGCGCCCAGGCGTTGATGCCGCCAAAGAGGTTGTAGACCCGTGGGAAGCCAGCGGCACTCAGCTGATGCACACCGCGCGCGGAACGTACGCCGGTGCGGCAGAAGAGCACATAGGTTTGCTGCGGATCGAGCTCCTTCAGGCGCTGCCCGAGACGCTCGATGGGAATGTTGAGCGCGCCGGGCAAGGCGGAAACTTGCTGCTCGATCGGGTCGCGCACGTCGATCAGTAGCAGGGAATCACCGCGTTTCAGGCGCTCAGAAAGGGCTTGCGGGTCCAGGTCGCGCCCTTCGCCAGCCAGGCCGTCGTTGACCACGCGGGCTGGCACACCGCAGAATTCCTCGTAATCGATCAGGTGGGTGATTGATGGATTGGCGCCGCAAACAACGCAGTTGGGGTTTTTGCGCAGGTTGACGGTCTGCTGGGTCATGGCGAGGGCGTCGTAGAGCAGCAGCTTGCCGATCAGCGGCTCGCCGATGCCCAGAATCAGCTTGATGACCTCAGTGGCCTGAATGGTGCCGATGGTACCGGGCAGCACGCCGAAGACGCCAGCGTCACCGCACGCGGGGACAGTGCCGGGGGGCGGCGGGGTGGGGAACAGGCAGCGGTAGCAGGGACCGGTGCGGGCGTCAAAGACGCTCACCTGACCTTCGAAGCGGAAGATGGAACCGTACACAAATGGCTTTCCGCTGAAGACCGCCAGGTCGTTAAGTAAATAGCGGGTGGGGAAGTTATCCGTGCCATCGACCAGGATATCGTACGACGCAGCGATGCGTTCGGCGTTTTCGGAGGTGAAAACCTCGTTATAGGCGTCCACCTGAATGTAAGGGTTGAGGCTGGTCAGTCGCTGGCGGGCTGACTCAACCTTGAGCTTGCCGACTGCCTGGCTGGAGTGCAACACCTGACGCTGCAGGTTGGAGTCATCGACAATGTCATAGTCGATGATGCCGATGCGCCCCACGCCGGCAGCCGCCAGGTAGAGGGTCACCGGGGAACCGAGACCGCCGGTGCCGACCACCAGCACCGCGGCGTTTTTGAGTTTTTGCTGACCCTCCAGGCCAACCTCGGGGATGAGCAGGTGGCGCGAGTAGCGCAGCAGTTCGGCTTGCGAGAGGGATTCGTCGTTCATGATGGGTAATGATACCAAAAGAAGGGAGGAGATAGCAAATTGTGGTTTGAAATATTGTGTTGTTAACCATCTGAGCATACAATCCAATGGATTTGAATATTTTACAGAAAAATAGAGGTGATCTGATGAGCGAAAATCACAGCCTTATCTCCAAAATGTTCGAATACAACGTGTGGGCTTTTAACCTGGTCTGGAACTGCGTGGAGGAGTTGACAGACGAACAGTTCTGCCAGGAGATCGATTATTCGCGAGGGTCGATTCGCAATCAATTTGTGCATGTGATCAGCGGGTGCGAACGGTGGTTTGAACGAATTCAGGGTAGGCTGGCGCCTGACTACCTGGAAAACGATGCGTTCCCGAGCAAAAAGATCACGCGCGAACGCTGGGATGTTTTCTGCGGCGAGACACGGCGCTGGCTAGGTACTTTGAGCGAAGACGATCTGACCCGCTCGTTCCATTGGGCGCTGCCACACCGCAAACTGGAGGCCAACAGTACGGTTGGAGAAATTTTGCTGCATCTGTTCAACCATGCCACCGATCACCGGGCGCAGATACTGGCAGACCTGCATTACGGATTTCATGCGCGGACAGTCGAGCAGGACCTGCTGTTTTTCCTGGCGGAGGAACAGGCAAAACGAGAGTAGAACCAAATACAGCGAGTGCACGTAGGAACTTTTGTCATCGCGAGGAACGAAGCGATCTGCGCTGGTGGGCAATCGCAGCAAACGGAGCACACATTCCGCATTCCACATCCCACAAGGGGATGCCGAAACCGCACGGGACGCAAAAACCGCGCGACCGGCATCCACTCTACGACCGAAAATCGGGTGTGTCTACTAAATAAATAGACGAACCTTGTTAATCATTGGTAAGAACTATGCGATAGCGGGCTTTATTTTCCCTCACCCGTTTAAGCGCCTCAACTACGCTGGACATCGGCATGACCTCAATGCAAGGTTTGATGGAGTGAGAATCCGCAAAGGCGAGCATTTCCCGCATCGTAGCCTGATTGCCAAGAAACGCACCAGCCATCGTTAACTGGTGGGCAACCAGATCCGTTGAATTAAAATTAATGTCTGGAAACCCGACCAAAATGAAAATGCCGTTTTTTCGTAAAGTCATCAATAACGGCTCGGTTTGGATAGCTCCATGGCTCGTGACTAACAATAAATCCAGACCATAATCAATTTTTTTCAAACTGCTCCGTTCGTTTACGATAAAATCGTCCGCACCGAAAGCCAAGGCCTCGGCTTTTTTGTCCGGACTGGTCGAGATGACTGTGACCTCATAATTCAGGTGGTGAGCGAATTGGATGGCCAGGTGACCTAAACCACCCAAACCGACAATACCAATTTTCTGTGGAATTTGTGAAGCATATTTTCGCAGGGGATTAAACACTGAAAGCCCTGCGCACATGAGGACAGCTGCATACTCGGATGGCAATCGATCCGGCAAGCGGTAGGCAAAGCGGCTATCAATGGTGATGGAGGAAGAAAATCCGCCATATGGCTCCATACTACTGGCGTTGGCAATATCCTGGCAAAGTTGTACTTCTCCCTGGCGGCACCATTCGCAATGACCGCAGGATCGTCCCTGCCAACCAATTCCCACCCGGTCTCCTATATTAAGGGTTGTGACAGAATTTCCAAGCTCGGTCACGCTGCCGACAATTTCGTGACCGGGGATAAAAGGATACTTTGTGATGCCATAATAATCTTCGATCGCCTGGATGTCTGTGTAGCAAACGCCACAGTGGGTTATGGCGACTTTAACGTCATTTTCACCCAGCTCGGGAGAATCATAAACTATCGGCTCGAGACTATTCCCTACCGATTTGGCAGCATACCCTAACACAGTCGAGGTCGACATGGGACGCCTGTCTTTCTTCAATTGTTCTATTATTGGCAGAACTGATTTAAAAATATTATAGCAACATCCGAACTGTTTTCACCAAGCTGTAAGCTGGTGGCACAAAGTACCTAGAACCGATCCGGTTTCAACATGCAGCTGCGGAAAATTCCACCTGCATCTAAAAATGATGCAGCCTACTGAAAATGTTACAATCTAGGCATGCATGTGATATTAACGCATGAACAGGCGGATTTTGACGCGATAGGGGCGCTGCTGGCAGCCCGCATCCTGAATGAGCAGGCCTATGCGGTTCTGCCGCGGCGGGTCAACCGCAACGTGCGAGCCTTCCTCAACCTGTACGGGGCTGAACTGCCATTTATCGAGGCGCGCGACCTGCCCTCCGAATCCATCGAGTCCATCACGCTGGTGGACACCCAGTCGCTGATCACATTGAAGGGGCAGACCAAAAAGACGAAGGTGCATGTGGTGGATCACCACCAGCTGCGAGACGATCTGCCCGGGGACTGGACGATCGTCAACGACCGGCTGGGCGCCTGCACGACCGTTCTGGCAGAGGACATTCGCGACCACAACGGTCCGCTGAGCGTGCTGCAGGCTACCACCCTGCTGCTCGGGATTTATGAAGACACCGGCTCGCTAACCTACGTCACTACTACGCCGCGTGACGCGCGTCTGGTGGCGTACCTGCTGGAGCAGGGCGCCAGCCTGCGCATCGCAGGCGAATTTCTCAACCCGCCCTTGAGTGACGAACAGCGCGAAATCTACAACCGCCTGCTGCAAGCCGCTGAGACAATCAATATCCATGGGCAGATTATCGTTATTTCTGCCAGCGAAGCGCCCAATCTGAACGAGGAAATCTCCAGCATCGCGCACAAGCTGCGCGACCTGTTGGACCCGGACGCGCTGTTTTTGCTGGTCGGCACGGTCGAGGGGGTACGGCTGGTGGCGCGTTCCACTACCGACCGGGTCAATGTAGCTGAAGTAGCAGCCCGGTTCGGCGGCGGCGGTCATGACCGGGCATCGGCGGCGCTGGTGCGCCAGCCGGACCCCGACCCGACGCTGCCCATGCCGCTGGAGGCAGCTTATCAAAAGCTGCTGGCGCTGCTGCCCGAGATCGTCGAACCGGCGCTGACGGTGGGACGCATCATGTCACGCGGACCGCGGGTACTGACGCCGGAGACGCCGGCGCAGGAAGCCGGTAAATTGATGCAGCGTTACGGTTACGAAGGCTACCCGGTGGTCAAAGACGGACGGGTGCTGGGCCTGCTAACGCGCCGGGCGGTGGATCGGGCTCTTTCGCACAAGCTGAATCTACCAGCTGCCAGCCTGATGGAAGCCGGCGAGATCACCGTGACGCCCAAGGACACCATCGAGCAGCTGCAGCGCCTGATGGCGGATAGCGGCTGGGGACAGGTGCCGGTGGTGGCAGAAGACGGGAACGTGATCGGCATCGTTACCCGCACCGACCTGTTGAAAACCATTGGCGGCGGCGAAGCGATCCTTTCCGAGGTCAAGAACCTGGCAGAACGGTTGGAAGCTGCCCTGCCGCCGGTGCGCATTCAATTCCTTAAGGCCATCGCCGAACAGGCCAGCCTGATGCATGCGCCGATTTATATTGTGGGCGGCTTTGTACGCGACCTGATTCTCGACCGGCCAAGCATGGATTTCGACATCGTGGTCGAGGGCGATGCCATTCAGCTGGCACGCGCCCTGGAGCAGGTGTATGGCGGTCGGGTCGCCAGTCACAGCCGCTTTGGCACCGCCAAGTGGCAAATTGGCGATATTCGGTCTGCGATTGCCAGAAGTTTTTCGCAGGATACGGAAAAGGAAGCGCTCAATCTGCCAGAAATGCTGGACTTAATCAGCGCACGTACTGAATTCTACAACTACCCCACCGCGCTGCCGACGGTCGAGCGCGGCAGCATCAAACTCGACCTGCACCGGCGCGATTTCACCATCAACACGCTGGCTTTGCGGCTGGATGGACGCTATTACGGCAACTTATACGACTACTGGGGCGGGCTGAACGACCTGCAGAAGCAGTTGGTGAGGGTGCTGCACTCGCTGTCCTTTGTGGACGATCCAACCCGTATGCTGCGGGCGGTACGGTTTGAGCAGCGCTTCGGTTTCGAGATCGAAGCCCGAACCCAGCAGTTGATGGGCGAGGCGCATGATCTGATCAAACAGGTGTCCGGCGACCGGCTGCGGCATGAACTTGACCTGCTGATGGCAGAGGAGCGGCCTACCAACGGTCTGGCCCGGCTGGGAGCGCTTGGTTTATTGAAAGCCATTCACCCCATGTTGGAGTGGAATGCCGATCATGCCGATAAAGTACTGGCTGTGCTTAAAGCGCCGCTGCCGCAGGGATGGGAACTGCCTGAAACCCTCGGATCGGTGCCGATTCGGCGGGCGCTGGCATATTTAATCTGGCTGGGAACCTACCCCGAGGAAACCGGTCAAAGCATTGCCAGCCGGCTGCGGCTGTCTCACCAGTTGAGCACCGAAATCTCGGCGGTTGGGAAAGCCATAGCCGGTTTGCCAGACCTGGTGGAGCGCTCCGCAAGCCGAATCGTATTGAGTTTGGATGAAATCCCGCTGCCGGTGCTGTTCACGGTGTACCAATTGAGCTCATCTCAAGCGTTGTGCAGCGTGCTGGACCAATACGTCACCCACTGGCGTCATGTGCAGCCCACGGTCGATGGTTATGCCCTGCTCTCGATGGGTCTGGAGCCCGGACCCGCCTACCGGCAATTATTATGGTCATTGCGGGCTGCCTGGTTGGACGGTAAAATAAATTCCAGTGAACAGGAAACAGCGCTGCTGCAACAAATGCTGCAAACTTTTCAGATTTAATGGTGCAAAGAGCCGATGGATACTGACTTAATCCCAGAT
>DATBWK010000147.1:0-16096 GCA_036514835.1 Bellilinea sp. | reverse complement strand
CAAGGGTCGCGGACAGTTAATACGGGCCTTTATCATTTTAACTTTGGGCTGCAAGAATGTCAAAGGGTTCTACCCACGTCTACCTTGCACTTACCTTCCAGACTGCGCCTGCTTAAGCGGGTCTGCTCCGTCGCACGCAGAATTTTCAGCTATAATACTCCGCGCTGACTGGACAGGTTGGTTCGTTGTGTTTTTTCTAGAAATAATTCAGGAGTCGCGGCGCAAGCTCGTCCCGTGAAATAATTGTGGAGGTCCTTATGGCGGTTCAACCGTCCACTCATCATTCTATCCGAAATATTCTCGGTTCGCTATTTGGACCTCTCGATTTTTCCTGGAAAACCATTCAGGAATACATTTTCATCATCCTGGGCGCGCTGGTACAGGCACTCTCAATGCGCCTGTTCCTGATCCCCTCCCAGCTGGTGAGCGGCGGCATCAGCGGCATCTCACAAATCCTCAATCATTTCACCAACTGGCCCATCGGCTTGATGGTGTTCATCGGCAATGTGCCGCTGTTCATTCTGGGTTGGCGCTACCTGGGTGGGGCGCGCTTTGCCAAACGCACTGCCCTCTTCGTAGTTTTGTTTTCGCTGTTCACCGACCTGCTGGTGTTTTTCATACCAGCGCAGGGCATTACGGACGACCTGGTGCTCAACTGTCTTTACGGCGGAATCACTCTTGGCATCGGTCTTGGCATGGTATACCGCGGGCAGGGCACCTCTGGTGGCAGCGACATCTTAGGCCGCATCCTCAATCACCGGCTGGGAATTTCCATCTCGCAGGCTTATCTCATCACTGACACCGTGGTGGTGTTGGCTGGCGGATTCGCCTACGGTTGGGAGAACGCCCTCTACGGTTTGCTGGTCATTTACGTCAGCGGACTGGCAGCTGAAGCCATCTCCGAAGGCTCAGGCGTTTTCCGCACGGTTCTCATCATCACCAATGCGCCGGCTGCCGTGCAGAAAAGCATCCTTGAGGTGCTGGAACGCGGCGTGACCATTCTGGAAGGCAAAGGCGCCTATACCGGCGCTGACCGCCCGGTGCTATACACGGTGATCACCCGCTCTGAGGTCAACCAGTTGAAGGAACTGGTGCGCGAGTCGGATCCGCGTGCGTTTGTCGTGATCGGCCAGGCCCATGAAGCTCTGGGAGAGGGATTTCAGCCCCTGGTGCGTTAAGACTGTGCCAGGTGTGCCAGCACGCCGGCGGTAATGGCTAGCTGCGCCAGGTGATACGTGGCAATGACGATCACACGCCCAAATCGCACTGCCCCGCAAAAGCGGTTGAACGCCAGTACCATGTCTGAAACATAAAACAGCAAGGCTCCCACGCTGACCAGTGCGGCTGCGTTGTACGACCAATCTGGCCGCAGCCACGTGAGCAGGCTGGAAAACAGCATCAGGCTGATCACCACCACATACGCCAGCATCGGGAAGCGAATCCAGCGGCCGGTCGGCCGCGCCAAAACCGCACAGCGCAGGCGCCGGTAACCCAGAGAATCCAGCACAATCAGCCCCAGCAGCGGGAAGATAAAATTCCAGCCCGGCGTTATAAACGACTGGTTGAGGCCGACAATGTAGAATAGGTGGGCCAACAGAAAAGCCGTCAGACCCGCGGGGAACAGACCGGGCGGCAGCATCAGGAAAATGTCGCCTGCCAGCGACGCTACCAGGCCAAAGCCGAACCAGACTCCACCGCCCTGCCAGCCTGAGGCAGCCGTGAAGCCGGCAATTAATAGCAGCAGCGGCGCTGGTTTGGTCACCACCCGCCAGCGTGGACGGTTCAACCCGACCGCCAGCCAATCAGCGGCAGCCAGAACCAACACCCCCGCGTACCACCCCCACGGCATAGCTTAATCCTTATCGCGCGTATAACCCAGCCAGCGCAGCGCATCCGGCCGGTTGCGCCAGTTGGCGTTTACCTTAACCTTTAAATCCAGGAACACTTTTCGGTCGCTCATCGATTCAATTTCAGCGCGCGCGCTCGAGCCAATGCGTTTGAGCATGTCGCCATTGCGGCCAATGACGATGCCCTTGTGTGTTTCCCGTTCTACCAGCAAGGTAGCATGAATATAGGCGCCGCCAGTAGCCCTTTCGGTAAATTCATCTATACGCACTGCCATACCGTGCGGAATCTCATCCCGTAGGTGATTCAGCGCAGCTTCGCGGATCAGCTCCGCGGCGATATCCCGCTCGTAAAAATCTGTGACCTGATCCTCGCTGAAAAATGGCGCTCCCTGCGGTAAATGCGCCAGGATCTCCTGCAGTAAAATGTCGCAATTCTGCCCGGTGACGGCGGAAACGGCCACGGGTTTGACCTGCGGCAGCAAGGATTGAAAGGCTTCACTGCGCTGTGCCAGGACGCCATCATTGACCACGTCAACCTTGTTCAAAACCATTAAGACCGGCGAGGCGTGTTTAAGTGCTTTCAAGCGTCCCGCCACCTGACGATCCTCATCCGTGGGAGGCGCGCTGGCATCCACCAGCCAACAAATCACATCGGCATCGCGCAGACTGTCCTCCGCCACCTGATTCATGTACTCGCCCAGCTTGTGCACCGGCAGGTGCAGTCCAGGCGTATCCACAAATACAACCTGGGCAGTCTCCGAGGTCAGGATTCCCAGTTGGCGCAGACGTGTGGTTTGTGGTCGCGGCGATACCGCCGCCACTTTTTGTCCGAGCAGTCTGTTCATCAGGGTCGATTTACCGACGTTCGGCCGCCCTACCAATGCGGTGTATCCTGCACGAAAATCTCTAGGTTCCTCGTCACTCATAAACGGCTTGCCTTCTGCGGTTTTAAAACCAGCCTGATTTTAGAATTCACGATCGCCACCCCGGCGATGATCAGTGCGCCTCCAGCCAGCAGCCGCCAGCTCAAAGCTTCGTTCAAAATAAGCACACCGAGCAAAACGCCGACCAGCGGGAAAATATAAGTCGTGAGCGTTGTTCGCGTTGCACCAACAGTATTGATCAAGGAATAAAAGAAAAAGGTGCCGATGGCTGTTGCCATAATACCAAGCCATAAAATTGAAACCCAGGTCATGGTTTGGACAGGCAATTGAATGGATCCCTCAAACAGCAAGGCGGTAGGCCACAATACCAGGTTGGCAAAAATGGATTGACCGAACGCCAGGGCTGCCGGTTCGACACCATAAGTCACTCTGCGGGCAAAAATGGCTGCCACGGCATAAGAGACTGAAGCCAGCAGCACCAACAAGGCTCCCCACTGGAAACCACTCCCGCCATCGACTGGATGATAAGCGAGAATCACCACGCCAGCAAACCCGACCACCAGACCGATCATTTTCGGTAAGGTCCAGGCTTCTTCCGGCACGAAAAACGGAATCAAAATCATGGTGAAAAACGGCACCGTCGAATTCAGAATGGAGGCCATCCCGCTGGTGATGTTGTGCTCGCTAATGGTGATTAACACGAAGGGCAATGCGATATTGAACACTCCCAGGAAAAAATAGGAGCGCCAGCACTCTCGAAAGCGTAGTTTGGTTTTGGTCAAGCGAAGGATTATGAACAACGCGAGCATCGCTGCCACCAGACGCACTGCATTCAGAGAGATCGGCGGCATCTCGCGGATGCCAACCTTTAACCACAAAAACGTGGCCCCCCACACCAGGCCCATATACCAGAATTTTGCCCAGCTGCTAAGCGACAATGCGCTGCCCTTCCAGAGTCAACAGCCTGGCTTTGTCATCCACCCCGCCCGGGCTGCCATAGCCGTGCAATTTACCATCCGACCCCACTACCCTGTGACATGGAATCACAATCGGGATCGGGTTGCTGGCCATAATCCCACCGACTGCGCGCGCGCTGCCTGCGCTGCCCGTTTGACGCGCCAAGTCGCCATAGGTGCGAACCTGCCCGTAAGGCACCGCCAGACAGGCACGCAGCACCTTTTCCTGGTAAGGCTGCATGCCGCGCCAGTCGATTGCCAGTGAAAAATTACGCCGCCCGGCATAGAAATATTCAGTCAATTCCTGGACGGCCAAATCTGCCAGTTTTTCGAGTTGCGCATCGCCGGTATGGACCTCGACCAGCCGACCAAAGTCAATCCGAGCTAATCCGCCGTCCGATACGTAAACCGTCATTGGACCAATGGGGGTTTGTTCTAGGACGCGCACTTCGTAGATGATCGTTTCTTCTTCAGCCATTTTTCACCTTCACCTGTCGAATTTCGGCCGGTTAAATTATATCAGCACGACCTGTGCAGCACCGCCAGCCCCGATGGTGCATTTGTATCTATCCTATTTCCGCCAATAGCGACGAAATCGCTGTGCTAACCTTAGTGAATTGGAAAATTACATGAAATTGCCCATTATTACCCGGTTCGTTAGGATATTGTTCAGTGGGCGTAGGGTGAGCGTAGGTTTAGCGTCAAGTAATGGAACAACCTTTCTGCTATTATAAATGCAGAAAAGGGCGACTTCTCTTCTTCTCCTCCTTAAATAGCATGCCTGGGTCGGCGTCCCAGGCATGCTGTGATTCCCGGGCAAGTCGTCTTAAGTGGGGATACAAATATTTATTTCCTGATTTTGGTACGTGCATAAGCCAGATTATGTTAAGATAGTAAAATACTGGCATCCTGCCGTTCAAAATTTAGGAGATGATCCATGACATCAACCCGGGATGGAAAATTTTTCCTCGGCAAAGTCTTCGACATGCAAGCCGGCAAGCTGACCGACGAGCTGCTGGAATATGACCCTGCCGATCTGACCACCCACGCCGTAGTCACCGGAATGACCGGCTCCGGCAAAACCGGCATGTGCATCGGCCTGCTGGAAGAAGCCGCCATCGAGGGCATTCCCGCGGTCATCATTGATCCCAAAGGCGACCTGACCAACCTGCTGCTGCATTTCCCCAACCTGCTGCCAGCTGATTTCGAACCCTGGATTGATCCGGAAGTCTCCCGTCGCGAGGGTAAAACACCCGCTCAGGCTGCACAGGACACCGCAGAAAATTGGAAAAAGGGGTTGGAAAGCTGGGGGCTTGGCGCAACTGAGCTCAACCTGCTCAAGGACTCGGTTGATTTTGGGGTGTATACGCCCGGTTCGTCTGCCGGGGTGCCGGTGAACATTCTGTCATCCTTTGCCGCCCCCGATTTGCCCTGGGAAGAACACCGCGAGATTTTACGCGAGAAAATTTCCACCATTGTAACTGCGCTACTCGGTCTGATCGGCCTGAACAACATCGATCCACTGCGTTCGCGCGAGCACATTCTACTCTGCAATATCCTGGAAAACGCCTGGAGTAAAAGTTCCTCGCTCGACCTGACCGAGTTGATTTTACAGACGCAAAACCCGCCTTTTGACCGCCTGGGGGCTTTCCCGGTCAATAATTTCTTCCCAGCCAAAGACCGCTTCGATTTGGCGATGTTGCTCAACAACTTCCTGGCATCGCCAAGTTTTGAGATCTGGCGGGAAGGCGTGCCGCTGGATATCGCCAAGCTGCTCTACTCTCCGGACGGCAAACCACGTCACAGCATCTTCTACCTGGCGCACCTCAGTGAGAGCGAGCGCATGTTCTTCGTAACCCTGCTATTTGCCGCCATTGAATCATGGATGCGCTCGCAACGCGGTACCGGCTCCCTGCGTGCCCTGGTATATTTCGACGAAATCCTGGGTTACCTGCCGCCGGTCGCCAATCCTCCCTCACGCCCCATCATGCTGCGCATGTTAAAACAGGCGCGCGCCTTTGGCGTCGGCCTGCTATTGGCCACCCAAAACCCGGTGGACGTGGATTACAAGGGGTTATCGAATGCCGGTACCTGGTTCGTCGGCCGGCTGCAAACCGATCAGGACAAGCAGCGCCTGCTGGACGGGTTGGACTCTGCTGGCGGCGGCCTGGACCGCGCCAGCACCGACAAATTGATCTCCAACCTGGGCAAGCGTACTTTCCTGCTGCACAACGTGCACGGCAAAGGTCCAAAGGTCTTCCAGACTCGCTGGGCGCTCAACTTTCTGGCCGGCCCTTTGACCCGGACGCAAATCCCGCAATTATTGAAACTGATCCCCAATGTACCTCAGCCATCAGGCGCAGAACCGTCTATTCCAGCAGGCGCTATGGCTGCGGCCCCCGTCTCGTCAGCTGCTGTCCGCCCGGTGGAGACACCACCCATCCCGTCATCTGGTTCCACAACCCGACCGGTTATGCCGGCTGGCATCAACGAGTTTTTCATTCCCAATAATCTGGCTTTTTCCGAAGCGCTGACGGTAGCCCGTATTCCTTCCGACGCACAGATTAAGCAAGGCGGCTTTTTGTATCGCCCAGCATTATTTGCCCAGGCTGAAGTGGTTTACCTGGCGCGTAAATACAACCTGGAATTGAACCGTCAGGTATCGGCCCTGCCGCAGGAATCCCGCGGCCGAATGGTGAATTGGGACGATTTTGCCTGGCTGCCTTACAAGCGCGAGGAATTGACCGGCTCGGCATTGCCCGGCGCCCGATTCACCGCGCTGCCTGAATGGCTAACGGATTCCCGCTCTCTAAACAACTTGCAGTCCGACTTCATCGACTGGGTGATTCGCAACGGCACCATCCGTGTACGCGCCAATGAGGCTCTTAAAGTTTACGCCGGACCTGAAGTCTCCACAGCCGAATTCCGCGAGATGTGCAGCAAAGCTGCCCGTGACGCCATGCAAGGTGAGATCGAAAAGGTCGAGGTCACCTACCGCAAAAAATTGGAAACACTGGAATCTAAAGTGAAACGGCAAACCATGGAGGTAGATTCCCAGGAGGATGAACTTGGGCAGCGCCGTATGGAAGAGCTGGGCAAAGGCGCAGAACTGATAATTGGCCTGTTTGGCGGCCGAAAACGCAGCGTTTCCAGCAACCTTACTAAGCGCCGCATGACTTCCTCTGCCAAAGCTGCGCTCAAGCAGGAAGAAGCTGAGTTGGAACTGTTGGAGAGGCAACTGGCTGAACTGGAGAACGAGAAAAAAGCCGCCTTGGAAGAGGTGAACGAACGCTGGGCTAAACAGGTGGACAATGAAGTTGAGGTGCCGGTGACTCCCTACAAAAAGGATGTTTACCTGGACTTCTTCGGCATCGCCTGGCTGCCTTACTACGTCGTCAGTGTGGATGGTCAAAACCGCGAAATTCCGGCTTTCAAACAGCCGGCTTGATAAACGTTAGTAAAACCGGGGCTGGCTGATATTTCTTACCGCCAGCCCCATTGTTTCATCATATAAAATCCCAAATCTATTCAGGAAAAATCCATGGACTCATACGTCGCCTGGGTGACGCAAAACCCGCTCTTATCGGCTGCCATTCAATTTGCCATTTTAGGTACACTGGGCGAAATGATCTCGTTCAGTCTGGTAAACAAACGCGTCGCCATGCCGTGCAGCGGCTGGCAGCTGATTGGCAAAGTGTTTGCCTGGGCTTTGCTTGGCGTGATCATCAAATACGGTTTTGCCGGCATGAAAGGCTTCACTCAGGCTTTGATCGATCACCGCCTGCTGCCTGGTTTCCTTTCGCAGGGATTTGGCTGGGCTTTTGCGGTCTCCGTGCTTACCAATGTCTTTTTTGGCCCGCAAATGATGGCTTTCCACCGGCTGGAAGACAATCTGATCCTCGGTCAAAAAGGGTTCGCCGGCATCACCCGCGCCTGGTGGACGCTAATCTGGTTTTGGATTCCGGCGCACACCGTTACCTTTTCGCTGCCCACCGATTTCCAGATCGGGCTGGCAGCCCTGTGGGGGTTGGTACTGGGAATCATCATGGGCTACAGCAAAAACGCCAGCAAAAAGCTTGTTCCAGCGCCTGCGAATTAATAATGGTTCGAGGATTCAGGCCAGGCAAATATTGATTTACACCCTGAAGCAGGTATAATCACCGCAGGAGAATTCGATGCCGACAAATCCGACCCGAGATAGGGTAAATTCTGAAAAATTCGATACCACTCCGCTGCGCCGCCCAAGCTGGATCAAAGTACGCGCGCCCAGCGGCGAGACTTATGAGCAACTGCAGCAGTTGATGCGTAAAAAATCGCTGCATACGGTCTGTGAGGAAGCCGGCTGCCCCAATATGGGCGAATGCTGGGGTGCTGGCACTGCCACCTTCCTGATGATGGGCGATGTCTGCACCCGCACCTGCGGCTTCTGCGACATCAAGCACGGACGCCCGGAAGCGCTGGATTGGCTGGAACCCGAGCGGGTCGCTCAGGCTGTTAAAGCCATGGACTTGCGCCATGCGGTCATCACCTCGGTCAACCGCGACGACCGCAAAGACGGCGGCGCGCCGATTTTCGCCATGGTCATCCGCCGCATTCGTGAAATTCACCCCGGCTGCTCGATTGAAGTTCTCATCCCGGATTTCAAGGGCAGCAGCGAAGCCTTGCGCATCGTCATGGACGCCCGCCCGGAGATTCTCAACCACAATGTGGAAACCGTGCCACGGTTGTTCAAAGTCGTGCAGCCTCAGGACCACTACGAGTGGGCTGCCGCCACGCTGACCAACGCGAAGAAAATCGAGCCAGATGTGCTCACCAAATCCGGCATAATGCTGGGCCTGGGCGAAACCATGGACGAGGTCAAAGCAGTGATGGACGATCAGCGTTCCTGGGGTGTGGACATCCTGACATTGGGCCAATACCTGCAGCCCAGCCGCCAGCACCTGCCGATTGCCCGCTATTACACCATGGAGGAATTCGCCGAACTCAAGGATTATGGCCTGGGTATCGGCTTCCAATGGGTTGAAAGCGGACCACTGGTGCGCTCGTCTTACCATGCCGCCGAACAGGTGCGCGCCCTTAGCCCGGTCCATCGCGCATTGTACGGATCCAATTAATGTCTGTACAGAGACTGCCAGGTGCAAATTTTTGCAAATAGTTACAAATTTGTTGCAAACCTGATTAATTGCCTGGAATCCCCTTGTAAATACCTCAAATTTCCATATAATAAATAGTGTCAATCGCCTGGGTGCCCCCCTCACCCCGGCGATTGACTATTATCGGTAAAATTTTACAGGTGATAAAACAGGGCTGCTTTGCAGCCCTGTTCTTGTTTAAGGTCGTTAAGTGCGGCGTCCGTCCGCCTAAATTTCCCAGACGTATTGCACAATCACCCGAATTTTAGGTGCGCCGTTGACCACGGTGAAGCCTACTGCCCATGTGCGCCAGTCCAGTTCGTTGTCCTGCGCTTCCGGGGCGCGGAACAGGGCAATATATGGCATATCCGCAAATTCTGCTGGCCAATCCACCAACGCCGTGGTCGGCCCGGTGCCAACGCCCGTCGTCAGGTCCTGGCAAGACTGGCTGAAGCTGCGGTCGAACACATCCAACAGACTCGGAAGGATCTCAGCGTGGAAGGTGCCTTCCACTGGCAGCCCGCTGCCCGCCTGATCTCCCCAGGTATACGTAAAAGTGCTGGTGAATAATCCAACGATTTCATCCGGCGTCACATGCACCGCCGGGCTGGCGAGACGGTAGTAAATATCCAGACCGGTAGCCGGGTCAATCACACTCGCCAGAGACGCACCATCCTGGGTCTTCAATGCTGCGCCAAACGCATCAATTGCTGCCTGCACCCGCGCATCAGCGCAGAAAGCCGGACCGGGGATTGCCTCAAGCGCTGGCTGCGCGACTCCGGGCGTGGGTGAAATTACGACAACTTTAGGCGGGGTGGAACTGGGTTGAACGGGCACAGATGTGGCAGGCGGCGGTGTGGTTGTAGCTGTCGGCGAACCACTGACCAGTGCACAGCCGCTGAGCAGGCTGAAAATAATCACAAGTGCTAATAGTTTTTGGAGGTGGAGCGGGGTTTTCTTGTTCATGAAATCAGCATAGCACGAATTTCGTGAAGAAAAAAGACTCTGCTGGCCTGGATTAGGCTCGCACGCAAATTACTCCGGCTGCACCCGGGCCAATGTGTGCCCCGATGGCTGGCGTGACCTCATGGGTGATGATTTTACCGCTGCGCGGAATAAATTCATGCATTATTTTCTGTAGTTCATCGACCTTGGACTGCGCCAGCGTGTGAACAAACGAAATACTCTCCAACGGCGCCAGGTTTGAGACCAGTTCATTAACGCGCTTAAATGCCTTCCTCGTGGTGACTGCCATTTCCATTTTTACAAGGCTGTCATGGATCGAAATGATAGGCTTGATCTTGACCATCGAGCCAAGGATTGCCCGATAACGCGCTACCCGCCCGCTGCGGCGCAGGTATTCCAGGGTGTCCACTACCGCATAGACGTAGGTACGCTTGCGGAAGTCCACCAGAGATTCGATGATTTCTTCAACCTGTTGTCCCTGAATCACTGATTTCGCCGCTTTTAGCGCCTGCAATCCTAAACCAAGTGAAGCCTGGCCTGAATCAACCACCCATACCGGAATCTTGGCTACCAGTTCTTTTGCTTGACGGGCTGCATTGATAGTGGCAGAAAGTGACTCCGCAACGTGGATCGAAATGACAGCCTCTGCACCTTCTTCCGCAGCTTTTTCATAGGCGTCAGCAAAAGCTGAAAGCCCCGGCGCCGCAGTCGTCGGTGATTGAGGGTAATCCGGTAAACGGGTATAAAACTCCTGTCGAGATAGATTTACCCCATCTAAAAAAGATTCATCATTGATATTAATATAGGCCGGTACGACAGTTATACCCATTTCCTCGGCAATTGCTACGGGTAGATCACACGCGCTGTCCGTGACGATTTTGATTTTCATGCAGCCTTGCTTACCTCCCCGAGTACGGTTTCGATAACATCCACAGCCCGCCCGACCAGTTCCATATCAGCCTGCGAGCCCATGTGACCGATACGGAAAATTTTCCCGGCTAATGGTCCATAGGAGCCGCCGACTGCCAATCCGTATGCTCGCAGCCGGCTGTCAAAATCTTCCCAGCTGATTCCCTCCGGCATATACACCGCGGTCACCGTGGGTGCCGGCACGGCTTGCGGAACCGGGAACAAGCGCTGCCCCATCCGAACGATACGCTCGCGGCAAAGCGCTGCTGCTAGTTCGTGACGCTGGTAAACCTTATCCAACCCCTCATCCAGAATGAGCTGCGCCGCCGCATCCAGGGCTGCCAGACCATGCCAGTTGGGAGTGTAGGGAAAGTAGAAATTCTTTTGTGCATCGCGGAAAGGCAGCAGCGCGTCATAACCGCTGTAGTTGACTGCTTCCGCGATCTCCCAGGCGCGAGGACTGATGGTCAGGAAAGCTGCCAGGGGCGGCGCAGACAGCGCTTTTTGCGAAGCTCCCAGGCACAAATCGATCGTCCACGCATCGGTCAGCACCGGGCAGCCGCCGGCACTGGCGACGGCGTCCACATACAGCAGCGGCACTTCGTACTGACGCTTCAACCTGCCAAGACCATCCAGCGGGTTGAGCGTGCCGGATGGCGTTTCGCAATGCACCGCGGTGATCATCTTGGGTCGGAAGGCGATGATTTCCTGTTCAATTTCCTGTAAGTCGCCTAGCGTTTCGTCATAGCGCAGGCCGAAGGTATGCACATCCGCTCCCAGCGCCCGCGCCATGTCGCCAATGCCGTAACCAAATACACCAGTGCAGATTGCCAGCACCCGGTCGCCTGGGACAAGCACGCTCTTTAAACCAGCCCACAATGCCAGCATGCCTTCACCAGTCATAATCGCGATTGGGTTGTGTGTGCCGTAAATCGTCTGCAAGCTGGCTTCGGTATGGTTGTATAACTCGAGGAATTCGCGTTCGAGATCGGCTGAACCAAAATCAACATTCATCGCATCCAGCACCGGCTGCGGCACACGAACAGGTCCCGGAATCATCGGAATAGGATAAGTTTTCATCGTTACCTGCTCCGTGAGTTTCAAGCTAAAGTATGCTCAAATTATGCCACGAATATCGACTGTGGGAAGTCAAGTTTAGTCACAATGAAGCCGAAAATCCCGCTCACGGTATAATATACGGGTATTTTTTCGAATACCCATTATCAGGTAGGAGGCTGCTTTGAAAACCAGCGTCGTTGAGCGGTTTACCCGCTACGTAAAAATTTATACCCAATCCGATCATGATTCAACTACCTTCCCCACCACTGCCCGCCAATTCGACTTGGCGCGTTTGCTGGTTGAGGAATTGCAAGACCTTGGTCTGGTTGACGTCTTCATGGATTCGAGCGGCTACGTTTATGGCACCCTGCCAGCCAACACCACTGCCCCCGCTCCGGTTATCGGCTTCGTGGCGCACATGGATACCAGCCCCGACCTGACTGGTAAAGACGTCAAACCGCAGTTCGTTGAGTACAACGGCGGGGATATCGTCCTCAACCATGAGAAGAACATCATTCTTTCCCCGCGTGAATTCCCGGACTTGAATAAATATGTCGGCAAGACCCTCATTACCACCGACGGCACCACCCTGCTCGGCGCGGATGACAAAGCCGGTCTGGCTGAAATCATGGCAGCCCTGGAATATATGGCAGCCCATAGCGAGATCAAGCATGGCGTGATCAAAGTTGGCTTCACGCCGGATGAAGAAGTTGGCCACGGCGCGGACCGTTTCGATATCGCCGGTTTTGGCGCTGATTTTGCCTATACCATGGACGGCGGCGAGATCGGCGAGTTGCAGTATGAAAATTTCAATGCGGCAGCCGCAAAAATCAACATCCAGGGCCGCAGTGTGCACCCGGGTTCATCTAAAAATAAAATGATCAATGCCGCCCTGGTGGGGATCGAATTAAACAACCTGCTGCCCGCAGAAAAACGCCCGGACAGCACCGAAGGTTATGAGGGCTTTTTCCACCTGACTCATTTCAATGCAGATGTCGAAGAAGCGGAGTTGAAATATATTATCCGCGAGCACGACCGTGCAACTTTCGATGCCATGAAGGTTAACCTAATGGCTATTGTCGATCAGTTGAACGCAAAATACGGCGACCGAGTCGTGCTGGAATTAAACGACAGCTATTACAACATGAAGGAAAAAATCGAGCCGGTCATGCATGTCATTGACCTGGCACGCTCCGCCATGGAAGCCGTTGGCGTCGAGCCGCTGGTCATTCCTATTCGCGGCGGTACCGACGGCGCCCGCCTATCCTACGATGGATTGCCCTGCCCGAATATTTTCACCGGCGGACACAATTACCACGGGCGGTATGAATTCATCCCGGTGTTTGCCATGGAAAAAGCTGTCGAGGTGATTCTGCAGATCGCGCAGAAAGCGGTGAAATAGCTATTCCTTCACGGCTGACAAAATAACGCTGTAAATCTTAGCGCCGCTGACCTCGCCATGGCTGGCGCTGCGCCGCACTGCTCCGGCTTTAAAACCAGCCTGAGCTACCAGATCCAGCATCTCGTCCTCGATCAACGCGCCGGTGACGCAATCCGACCAGCCCACCGCCGCCGCGCGTGCCTCTTTGCCAACCGGTCCACTGAAGACCATATCGCTGATTTCCAAACGCCCGCCGGGTTTCAACACGCGGTACGCCTCGGCAAACACTTTGCCTTTATCTTCGGTGAGGTTGATCACGCAGTTGGAGATGATCACATCCACGCTGTCTGCCTCGACCGGCAGGTCAGCTGCGTCGCCGCGCCGGAACTCAACATTGGTGTAACCGTTCAACTTGGCGGAACGGCGCGACCGCTTAAGCATGGCGGGCGTCATGTCGACCCCAATCACATGCCCGCTGGGACCTACTCTCTTGGCAGCCAGGAACGAATCCAATCCGCCGCCCGAACCGATATCCACCACCACCTCGCCCGGTTTCATATTCGCCATGGCAATTGGGTTGCCGCAGCCCAGCGAGAATGCCGCGGCTTCCGGCGGCACCTGTGACTGCTCTTCCGGACTGTAATCCTGGTCGAAATGTACCTCGCCCTCTTTTAGCCCTTCCAGGCTGATCACTGGCTGGCTGCAGCAAGCAGACCCGCCATCTGCGTCAGAGGATCCGCCGCAGCAGCTGTTCTTTTCCGCGATCGCGCCGTATTGTTCCTTTACTAAATCGCGCATACCGCTCACCCGCTGAGTGCCAGCTGCATAGAAAATGCTGACCACGGTCTGCTCGCTGCCTGCGGTTTGACTGCTGCTTTGGCAGGTCTGCTGCGTGTCTCCCCCCAGCACGTTGACCAGCCCAGCTTCGGTCAACCAGGCATGCAGCCGAGCGCGATCGAAACCCAGCCAGATATCCGACATTTCAGTCCGCATCCATTCATGCGGATGCGCATCCATATCAGATATCAATAAACGACCCCCTGGACGCAGCACCCGCGCCATCTCGCGAATGGCTGCCAGCGGCTGCGGGCAATGGTGCAGGTACATATTGGCAACAACAGCGTCCAACGAGGCGTCATCGAATGGCAGCTGCATTCCGTCGGCTTCGTGATAGGTGATGTTGTTAAACTTAGCCAGGTTTTTTTGTGCCGTTGCCAGCATGGCTGCCGACCCATCCACCACGTGCACTTCCGCGACCTTATCTGTCAGTCCGGCAGACATGTAGCCGGTACCAGCGCCGATATCCGCCACAATCATATCCGGATGCAAATAGGCTTTACGAATAACGACATCCCGCACGGCGTCGCTGAAGTATGACGCACGGATACCATCCCACTGGTCAGCCACAGCTTCAAAATAGGGTTTCGACGGATTGGTCTCGGTCATGATATGCCTCTTTATCGGTTTTTTACGATTTATAAAGCCCTCAAAAAACACCGCGGAGGTGCTCGTATGATGGGTTAATTAACGATGTGTCGCGGGCGTACAGCAATCCGGCAGCCAACCCTCGATTTGCTCTTTGAGCCAACGGATCCCGTCAGGATCCAGACAGTAACAGGTTGCCGGGCCTTCGACCTCGCCGCGCACCAGACCCGCCTCGCGCAACACCTTCAGGTGCTGACTGACGGTGGATTGTGCCAGCGGAGTGGATTGCACGATTTCATACGTCAGGCAGGTCTGGCGGGCTGCCAGCATTTCCATGATCTCAAAGCGGATGGGGTTTCCCAGGGCTTTGAGCATTTTGGCCAGACGGATATCGGTGGAATCGAGTTTTTGTTCCTGCAGCATAATAAATATCCCTTATATCGTAATTTTACGATTTTAATGGATCCCTGTCAAGGAACAATGTCATGGAATTGGTATATAATCTTCCCAGATTTTTCCAATTTTCTGAGCACTGGATACCCCATGGACGAAAAACTAAATACCTCGCCAACACTGAACCCGCGCAGTGAGTTGAGCATCCGGACTTTCCTTAGAGCTGCAGCTTATTTATTACTGCCTCCGATTTTGCTTTTTGGCGGCGCTGGAACGCTCAACTGGCCAATAGGTTGGGCCTATCTCATCCTGACAGTCGGCGGCGTCGTCTTAAGCCGAATACTGGTTGCCCGCGTCCATCCTGACTTGATGGCCGAACGGGCTAAATCTATGGAGTCTAAAGACGTCCCTGGCTGGGATCGAAAACTGGCTCCCATAATCAGCACCTGGGTGCCCATGACACTGATGCTGGTTGCCGGTCTGGACAAACGCTTTGGTTGGACTCAGCCAGGTAGTCTGAGGATGTTGATTGCCGGAACGCTGCTCATCGCGGCAGCCATTGTGCTGGCGACCTGGGCAATGGTTACCAACCGATATTTTTCTGCCTTTGTCCGGCTTCAATCCGATCGAGGTCACAGGGTCGTTGAAAGCGGTCCGTATGCAGTGATCCGCCACCCTGGCTACGCTGCTGGCATCCTGACTAACCTAGGTGCTCCGCTGATGCTGGGGGCATTGTGGGCTTTTCTGCCAGCGATCCTGGGAATTATTGTGATCTTATGGCGCACCACGCTGGAGGACCGCTTCCTGCATGCCAAATTGGCCGGCTACCCGGACTATTCCAGCCGTGTTCGTTGGCGGATTTTACCTTTCATCTGGTAACCAAAACGGAAGACAGCCCTTTTGTTTGGACGTTTGGTTATTGTTAATCTATCCAAAGGATATCCTCAATGGCTAATCTCGATTCCGAAACTGTTTTAGTGATTACCCGCTATGGCATGGGGAATGCCGAACCCGACCTCATCCTCAAGCTTTTGAGCACCTATTTAAAGCTTATCGATGAAAATGGTATCCACCCCGGCGCCATCTGTTTCTACACCGACGGGGTAAAGCTGGCGGTCACCGGCTCGCCGGTTTTGGAAACTTT
>DATBWK010000146.1:0-4151 GCA_036514835.1 Bellilinea sp. | reverse complement strand
ACCGCCAAAAAGGGTCTGTTTCCAGCCGGCGGGATTGATTTGTTCCTGAACCTGGCGCATCTCGATTGCCAGGTCAGCCGGTCGGATGCCCACCGGGCAGATGTCATTGCAGGCCAAACAGTCCAGGCAGGCATACATTTGTTCGGCCATATTGGGGCTCAATTCCAGGTCGCCTTCCAACCCTTTGCGCGCCAGCGCCACCCGTCCGCGCGGGGAAGCAGTTTCGCTCTTGTACACCCGATAGGTCGGGCATACGGCCAGACATAAACCGCAGCGGATGCAGTTGAGATAGTCGCTTTCGTCGAGTCGGGTGAGGGTTGCGGACAATGCCAAGGTTTTACCTGTGATGAGCCGTTATTGCAAAGAAAAATGAGAGGAGAGAATGTTTATCGCTGCGCCGTGGGCTTTGCGGGCTACTTCCAGTGGATCGTGCTGCCAGTACTCGGGGCGAAACAACTCAATGGAGCAGTGACCGTCGTAGCCGAGGTGCTTTAACTTCAGGCAGATGTCGTTCAGCGGAACCACGCCTTCACCGGGCAGGATACGGATGCTGTCGGAGAAAGCCTCTTTGGGGGCATCCTCCAGGTCATCCAGGTGGAATGCGAAAATTTTCGCGGCATCCAGGTCATCCAGCTCGGAAAGCAGTCCGCCGCCGCCGTAAAAATGGGCAGCATCGATCACCATGCCGATGTTATCCCGATCCACTTTGAGGACAATTTCGTAGGCGCCGCGCGGCGTTCGCACCGAGGTCCAGCCGAAGCCGAGAAATTCAAAGGCCAGTTTGACGCCGTACGGACGGGCGATATCGCTCATATCGCGCAATACGCGGACATACTCGGCGACGATTTCGTCCCAGGTGATGTCGCGGTTGGGCAGCGGACTGGCGACCACCGCGATGGCCGGGCAGCCGATGGCCTGGGCGATTTTGCTCAATTCCAGCGTACGGGCCTGAATCTGGGCATATTCTTCGCCGCGAAAAGCGATGAACACAATGGCATCCAGCGCCAGCGGGGTGATTTTGTAGTGTTCGAACAGACCTTGCAGGTCTGCCAGGGAATGGTCCACCAGATAGCGGTCCACTTTCTCCGCCCAGACTTCCAAATAGTGGAAGCCGGCCTGAGCGCTGACCGAGAGGTCAGTGACCAAGTCGGAGGTCATGGTGGTGGCGCCGTGAAATCCAAGTTTCATGGACGAATCCTTCGTTATCCAATCTCGCTGATCTTGACCGGGCGCTTTTCAAGCACCGATTTCTGAGCAGCCATGGCCAACACATTGGCCATACGCGCATCGTAGCCGCTGACGGCAACCGGTTTGTCTTCAGCCACACTTTCAATGAACTGGCGCACTTCCTCTACATAACAGGGGGCGTAACGCTGCATGAAGAAGTAGGGCAGTTTCGAGCTGTGGAAGCCGCCGCGGTCGCCTTTATAGAAGGTGGTTTCGGTTTCATTGTTGGCCATGGCAACGCCGTCACTGCATAGCACTTCGAGGCGTTGGTCATAGCCGAATACCGCTTGCCGGCTGTTGTCGATGGTGCCCAGAGCGCCGTTGGCGAACTTTAGAGTGATCAGGGTGGTGTCCAGATCGCCGAATTCTTTCATCTCCGGCGCGATCAACACATTGCCGATGGCGTACAGTTCCTCCACCTCGCCGACCTGGTAGCGGATCATGTCCAGGTCGTGGATGGTCATGTCGAGGAACATGCCGCCTGAGCCGCGCAAATATTCCATGGAAGGCGGTTCCGGGTCGCGGCTGATCAGGTGCAGGATGCAAGGTTTGCCAATCTCACCGGAAGCGACTGTGTCGTGGACGCGTTTATAGCTCTTGTCGAAGCGGCGGTTGAAGCCAACCTGCAATTTAACTTTGTGTTCATCCACAACAGCCAGGGCAGCATCGATCTCTTTCAGGTCAAACCCCAGCGGTTTTTCACTGAAGATGTGTTTGCCAGCCGCAGCTGCATCTTTGATGATCATCGGATGGGTTTCGGTGTTGGTAGCGATTAATACGGCTTCAATGTTCGGATCGGACAGCAGTTCATGATAGTCACGAACCACCCGATCGATGCCCAGTTCATCTGCCAGAGCCTGTGCCACTTCCAAACGCAGGTCGCACAGGGCGACCAGGTTGGCCTGGGGGATTTGACGGTTTATATTTTTGACATGAACGCTGCCCATGCGGCCGGTGCCGATTACAGCGATGTTTACTTTACGAGTCAAGAGATTTGCTCCGATCTTAGTTGACGAGGTGAGAAGAGCAGGATTTGCCGCAGGTCGTTACGGCTTCATCACGATCTTCATGGCCTGCTTCGGGATATGCTGCAGAGTTTTGATGTCCAGCCCGAGGTACTCAAAGGCCTGAATACCTTCATCCAGTGAAATCACCTTAGTGAAGAAGGGCACCATGTTCAAGCGGTTTTCGCGGAAGATGCGAATCGAAGGCACCATGGTGTTTTGGCCAAGATACGTTCCAAGAATTTTCGTAGCCCAGCGCGTCAGTTCATTGGGGACCACATCAATGGTGACACTGGAATCCATGCCAAAGGGCAGGACTTTACCGCCAGGGGTGACGCACTGCAGCGCCTGCGCCATGGCGTTGCCAGTGGCTTCAATGACGATATCCGCTTTCTTGCCGTAGGTGAACTCCGTGATCTTTTCAACCACGTTGACTTCTTTCGGGTTCCAGACAGTCAAACCGCATTGTTTGGCAACCTCGATGCGGAAGGGGTCAATTTCGGTGACGGCCACTTTGGCGGCTATGTTTTTGGCGAATTGCGCGTACAGGTAGCCGATGGGGCCAAAACCCAGCACCATCACATAGTCATAGGGCAGCATTTGCAGGGTGTTCATGCCGTTGACCACGGTTGCCAGTGTTTCCACCTGGGTGCCGAGGACGTCGTCAATATCATTCGGCAGCACGAAGCATTGTTTTTCCGGCACAATGGTGTACTCGGCATAGCCGCCGTCGCGCATCACACCCAGGGCGCTGGTTTTGATGTCCACGCATTGGCTGGTAAGGCCCATGCGGCAGAACTCGCAGAACCCGCAGCGGATGTTATTGTCCACCGCCACGCGGTCGCCGATTTTCATATGAGTAACATGGCTGCCGACTTCGACAATTTCGCCGCAGAACTCGTGCCCGAGCACGGTGTTGGGTTTGAAGTGGTGTTTGCCTTCGACGATTTTGACGTCGCTGCCGCAGATGCCGACAGCATGGATTTTGATGACCACATCATCGGGTTCGGTGGCGTGCGGAACACGCCGGTTCTCAAATTCAATGCGGCCAACATCCTTCATTACCAGGGCTTTCATCGTATCCATTTCACTTCTCCTTGAGAGGTTTAATAATTTCCAGTCGAATTACTTCAGGGTGAGGGGTGGGAGACTGAGCTGCGGATTAGCAGCCGGCCTTTGAGAATGATTTCTTTGGGTTCAAAACTGCCATTGCCATTTTCGGAGTTCAACAAATCGAGCAGCAAACGGGCAGCTTCTGAACCAATGGACTGTTTGGGCTGATCGAAGGTGGTCAGCGGGGGGTTGGTGTAGGCCGAGAAGATGATGTTGTCAAATCCGGTAATCGAGATATCATCCGGCACGTTCAATCCAGCAAGTTGGCAGCCCTTGAGCGCGCCAATCGCCAGCATATCATTGAAGCAAACCACAGCAGTCGGCGGGTGAAGCAGACCGAGCAGGTGGTTTACACCTGCCAGGCCAAATTCCGGCCCGTTTCCGGCTACATGGTGAATATATTCAGGGGGTATGGGTAAACCGGCAGCCTGCATCTCCAACTGGAAACCTTCCAGGCGGTCCAGGTTGGTGCGTCCGGAAAGAGAATTGCCAAGGTAAGCAATATGACGATGTCCCTGGCGGATCAGGTGACGTGTCAATTGCCGGCTGCCGTCCACATCGTCATGGTAAATGGAATAATGAAAATTCTCCACGCCCTGGTGATTGACCACCACAATCGGGAAACCGTTTTCCAGCAATTGGCGTCCCTGGTCTGAAGAAAACGATGATGAACAGATGATGATGCCGTCCGTTCGGTGTTCCATCATTGCCTGAACAATTTTTTCCTCGCGGGCTGGGTCATGCTGTGGAGCTGCGATAAACAGGCTGTAGCCCGCTTGCTGGGCAGCTTCTTCGATGCCAAAAACG
>DATBWK010000145.1:0-2597 GCA_036514835.1 Bellilinea sp. | reverse complement strand
CGGCTGGTAATGTTGCGCAGCATCCGTTTGCGGACGCCATTCAACAACTTGCGCTCCACCGGCTGCCGCAACGCCAGTTCGAATAACCGGTGATCCAGGAAAGGTTCCCGCAGCTCGCACGAGACCCGCATGGAAATCCGGTCATTAAAGCGCATGGCGCGCGGTATTTTGGTGTAGATGGCGTCTCGGTATTGCAAGTTGCGGATGGAATCGCTAAACGGTTTGCGCGGTGTAAACCTCCCAGACCGGGCAGCAAATTCCGGATTCAGGCAGTCAACCCGGAAAGCTGGCTCGCTCGTCCCCTGCACGGTACCCACGCTGACCCCCGCCAACGCTTTCTCATAATAATCATAACCTGCCCACTGTTCGTCCATGCCGTTGCCGTCCAACAGCACAATCACTCCCTGCTGCCGGGCCATATCGAAAAGACGGGCATAAGCCAGGGTCGGCAGGCCTGAATAAGGTTCATCCTGAGCCTGCTGAACTGATTCAGCCAGACCGGGGACCTCGCCGGCAGTCAACCTGCATTCGACGTGCGGATGCCGGGTATGATCCAACATCTGCCGCACCCAGGGCAGCTCATCGTAGGCTGGGTCGCCAGTGGTAAAGGTAAAGGCCTTCACGGTGCTATTTTCACCCTGCACCGCCCGCACTACCCCCAGTAATGCCGAGGAATCCAACCCGCCGCTCAAATTGATGCCGACCGGCACATCCGAGCGGAACCGCAGCCGGACGCTATCCACCATCAAAGCTTCATATTCCGCCTCAACGGTTTTCTCCGGCCGCTCGTCGAATTCCTGCGTACGCTCAGCCAGGTCATACCATTGACTAATCCGTATTTTTCCGGCTTGCCACGTAAGGTGATGTCCGCCCGGCAAACTGGACACGCCCTGCCAGAAGGTTCGCTCCGAGTGGTCGTACAAACCGCGTCCCAGGTAGGTTGCCCAGGCGGTGGTATCAGGAATCACGGGAATTCCGGCCGCGAACAAGGTCTTGATCTCGCTGGCCAGGGTTAAGCTGCCGTTTGATGATTGATGCCAGTACAAAGGTTTGACCCCGAACCGGTCGCGGGCGGCAAACAGGGTTCGGGTCTGCGTATCCCAAACAAGGAACGCGAACATGCCGATAAACTTATCCAGGCAGGCGGCTCCCCAACGCACAAAGGCCGCCAGAACCACTTCGGTATCGGTATGGCTCTTATAGGGATAGTCAGCCAGTTCCTGGCGCAGTTCCAGATAGTTGTAAACCTCGCCATTGAAGGTGATCCAATAACGACCGCTTGAATCTGCCATCGGTTGGCGCCCGGCGTTGGAAAGATCGATGATGCTCAAACGGTTCTGACCCAGTCCGGCCAATCCATCCGGGCTGATCCAGGTGCAGGTGTCATCTGGCCCGCGGTGGTGTTGAACGCCAACCATGGCGTTTAGCTGTTCAGCTGACCAGCCTGCTCCTGCGATTCCGGAAATTCCACACATCTGTGATCTGCCTTAACCTTGGATTTGTTGCGAACCTTGCAGCATGAATTCAACCAGTTTCATATCCAATTCGCTGTCCACATTCACCGACCGTTCCTCGGGCATGATGTACGGCCGAATGACCTGTCCCCAAATGGAGTTGTGCTCCATGATATTGGCGCGCCGGGCCAGGTAGATGCAGCCATTTCGCATGTAAGCCTGGGGAGCGTAATCCTGCCGGCGCGTACCTTCTTTTTCTTCAATCACGAAGGGCAGCAGTTGATCATTTTCAATTTTCTTCATCAGGATCGGATGATGCGCCAGCACCCGCACCACAGAGATGACCGAATCGCATCCGCCAGCTGCAGCCAGCTCCAGGGCTGCCAGGATGTCCTGCGGCGCACGGAAAGGGCAAGTGGGCTGCAGCAGCAGTACCCAGTCCACGGTGACGCCATCCATGCCTTCCACCGTCTCAATGGCATGCCGCAATACCGGCACCATCGGCACCTTATCACCCCCCAAATCCGCCGGGCGCATGAACGGTACCTCGGCGCCGTACGACTTAGCCACTTCAGCAATTTCAATGTCATCGGTGCTGACGATCAAACGGTGCAGTTGATCCTTGACCGCCAGAGCAGCATCAATGGTGTAGGCGATCAGCGGTTTACCGCCCACCATGCGAATATTTTTCCGCGGCACCCCTTTTGAACCGCCCCGCGCAGGGATCACGGCTAAAACACTTGGTTTTTCAACTGCCATGAATTTCTCCTAATACGTCAGACGTTTGGTGTAACTTAATTCTTCCGCTGCCAGCACATCCGCGATGCGCTCGCCCGCGTGTCCGTCGCCATAAAGCGTCACGCGCTGTGGGCGGGGGCCGTTAATATGCTGGGTGATTGCCCCCAAAATCGCGTCGCGGTCGTAGCCAACATCGATGACATTTGGCCCGCGCTCGCGTCCAAGCTCACGGCTGCCAATATTAACCGCCGGCACGCCGAGATACGAGCATTCGCGAATCGCCACGCTGGAATTGCCAATAATGCAGCGGCTGCGGTTAATCATCCGTAAAAAGTCCAGGGGTGGAATATCTTTAAAGAAGTGGATATTGGTCGGCTCTTCGATTTCACGGAAGGAGCGGATTCC
>DATBWK010000144.1:0-7069 GCA_036514835.1 Bellilinea sp. | reverse complement strand
TTGAGGGGCAGTAGGGGCTGTAACACGGTTATTAAGCAGCAACAGAGGTGCATTAAAGTCTCTGTCTTGGTCCCGATATTATTCGGTGCATGCCAAATGACGGGCTCTTCCCGTCTCGAAAAACCAGCGGTTTCCGGCTTTCCCCGAATGTTAAAGAAAGCTTTTGCCACGAACCGTTTTATTTAGCATAAACCGCTGTTTCCCAGGGCAGCTTACGACTCTCAATATTTTTGGATTGATCTGCCACCTGTGGTAATTGTGGTCGATTTTTGCACCTTGACCCCCATATATTGACTTGTTCTAATTTCGAAAACCGCAATTGTGGTGTTGCAGCCTTACTAAAATATCACGAATTAAATTCAGTTTCAAAATGCAATTTGTTAAGGTTAAAAAAATTAAAGATTCGGGTATTTTTAGGCGGGGGGAGGGTAAACGGCTTGTTAAGCCCTTGTGTTTCTGTTAGAATGTTCGAAGTAAATTGCGGGGAGAAATTACGCGGTCGCCCAGCCGCCATCCCGTATATGAACCCAAGGCTATTTTAATATCCAACTGCCAAACCCACATGATGCTCTGTGGGCTCGATTTTTCGTTGCTGAACGCCATCACAGCCTGGAGGCTACTGCATGAATTCCCAACAAGCCTGGCAAGCAACTATCGGACAACTGCAAATGGAAATGCCCAAGGCGAATTTTGAGACCTGGGTGCAAAGTGCTGAACTTGTCAATCAGGTCAACGGTAAATATACCATTGGCGTGAAGAACGCTTATGCCCGGGATTGGCTGGAGAGCCGCCTGGCGAGCACGGTTGCCCGTTTGTTGACCGGTTATTCCGATGGCCCCGCTCAGGTTGAATTTGTGGTTTGGAATCATGAAATGGAAGCGGATTTTCCAGATTTACAGGACGAGCCGCGCTTGCCCACCAGTCAGGAGGCGCGCTCCAACCGTACCCTGATCCCGCGCTATCACTTCGATAACTTCGTGGTGGGCGCCAGCAACCGCATGGCGCATGCCGCCTGCATGGCGGTCGCGGAAAGTCCAGCCAAAGCCTACAACCCTTTGTTCCTGTACGGGGGAGTAGGATTGGGAAAAACCCATCTGCTGCATGCTATGGGCAATGCGGCTTTGGCGAGCGGTATGCAAGTGTTGTACGTCTCTTCCGAAGAGTTCACCAATGAACTGATCAATGCCATCCGCACGCATAACACGCAGCCATTCCGCGACCGCTACCGCAGTATCGATGTGCTGCTGGTGGACGATATCCAATTCATTGCCGGCAAGGAATCGACTCAGGAAGAGTTCTTCCACACCTTTAACACGCTGCACAATCAGGAAAAGCAGATCGTTATGTCATCCGACCGGCCGCCCAAGGCCATGGTGACGCTGGAGGAGCGGCTGCGCTCGCGCTTCGAGTGGGGGCTGACCGTAGACATCCAGCCGCCAGACCTGGAGACCCGCATCGCTATTTTACGCTCCAAGGCTGAACGCGCCATGCGCAATGTTCCGCCGGAGATCCTCAACCTGATCGCCCGCTCCATCCAATCCAACATCCGCGAACTGGAAGGTGCGCTGACCCGCGTGCTGGCCTATGCAGACCTGTCTAACCAGCCGCTGACCACCGAGATGGTGCAAATTGCGCTGGTGGACATGTTGCCGCAGCGCACCAGTATTGAGCCGACACAAATCCTCTCGGCTGTGGCCGCGGCCTTCGGCCTGTCGCGCGATCACCTGCTCAGCCGCGACCGCTCGCGCGAGGTGGCGCTGCCGCGGCAGATCGCCATGTACCTGATGCGCGAGGTAGGCAACATCTCCCTGCCGCAGATTGGCGAGGCGGTGGGCGGACGGGATCACACCACGGTCATGTACGCGTGTGACAAGGTCAAGGATTTGATCGAGAGCGACGACCGGCTGCGCCGGCAGGTGCTGCAGCTGCGCGAGCAGTTATTCGGCCGGCCGATGACGGCGTAAACGAACCAGCCCACATCAAAACACCGGCGGAGATCTGGGGGCTCCGCCGGTGTTTGTTATCCCAGTGACCGTTGGTGTTCAGCCGAAAAGCGCCTGGATAAACAAAAGATCATGTAAGGGCGAGGCAAGAAAGACCCTTTTCTGCGGTCGAAAGTGCCTTAAACCTCGCCCGAGTCCGCAGCGTTATGATTTGGGCGAGGCTTAAGAGGCTCTGGTGGACGGTGTTCGCTTTTCTGCCTCGCCCTTACAGTCTTTCTCTGCGTCATCTTTGTGGCCGTGGGCGGGGAGTAAGAAGCCTTGGTAGACGGTGATCGCTTTCCTGCCTCGCCTTTACGGTTCCTTCACACCCCACCGGTCATCCTGTCATAATCCGCTTGCGTCCTGGACTTATTGGTCAGGAAGACCAGCGGCAGCAGGATCAACCCGGCCAGCGACGTCAAAAACCGAAACCAGCCCCTGGAAATTTTCTTTTTGGTCAGGAGGTGGATGTATTTCCCATCGGTAAGATAGCTGCAGCCAAATCGACTGGCGATTTTCTCGAAGGTCGGTTGCGAATAGAAGGCGATGTGCTGCCCGTGATCCAGTCCGTAATACCACCAATCCCCGGGATTTGGCGTTGGGCTGGGCAGCGGGGTGGTTGTGAAGAAGATGGCGTTGGAAAGTTGAAACAAATTTCCCAGTTCGATGATGGGGTCTTCAAAATGTTCAAAAGCTTCGAAAATGGTGATCAGCTCGTAGTGGTCGGATAAATTAGCCTCAAACCCGCGCGCCACTTCATTTCTGGTGAATTTGTCGTACCAGAAGAAGTCAAAGCCGATATCGCGCATCAGGCGGGTGAAAATGCCCCAACCGCCGGCGTAATCGATAAATTTAGCCTTGCGGTTGAACAGGAACTGGATGATCAGCGATGTTTTCAGCGCCAGCAGCAGGTTGCGGCTGACCACGCCCGTGTCGCTGAGGTTGATGGGGTTCTGATAAGCCTCGTTCAACCAGTATGGCGGCTCGGTCTGGACGAAGCGGCAGGCCGGGCACTGGTAATATTGCACGTCATATTTGTTCAGCAGCCGGGCTTTAAAGATTTCTTCGGTGTGGGCTTCGCAGATTTTACAATTCATGGGCGGCGATAAGTTTTATGAATTTCAGGATGGGTTTTATGCAAGTGCACAAACATTATAATGCGAGCGGCAAGAAGCCGTGATTCCTGGCCGCCTGGTGGGGATATGGTGAATGTCATGAATATTTGCATTGTGGACCGAGATCCCATACCTCGATTACACGTGACACACCATTTCCGACCAAATCGGGCGGATTAACGCCCTGAATTTTTGTTATAATCTCGCCCATGAAATACTACATCTGGACCGAAGGTTGTCAGATGAACGTGGCTGACTCGCAGCGCGTGGCTTCGGCGCTGGAGCACCTGGGCTACCACTCCGCGCCGATTGCCGAAGACGCCGATGTGGTGGTAATGAACACCTGCGTGGTGCGTCAAGCCGCTGAAGATAAAGCCTACGGCCGCCTCACTTCCCTGAACAAGATAAAAAAACATCGCCCCGAGCTGGTCATCAACCTGATGGGCTGCCTGGTGGGCGTCAAGGGCAATGCCAAAGTTACCGAACGCTTCCCGTATGTGGATGTCTTCTCCCCGCCCTCCGACCCGACCCCGCTGGTGGAATACCTGCTCAAACGCGACGGACGCGAACTTGAAGCCGCCGAGGTTGCCCAGCGCTTCGCCTGGCAGGATGAAGACCTGGTGCTGCCGGTCGATCAGCGCGGCAGCCTGGTCAGCGCATTTATTCCCATCGTATACGGCTGCTCGCACGCCTGCACCTACTGCATCATCCCCTACCGCCGCGGCGTGGAACTCAGCCGTCCGCCGGAAGAAATTATCGCCGAGGCGCGGGCATTGGCGGCTCAGGGCGTCAAAGAGATTACGCTGCTGGGTCAAATTGTGGACCGCTACGGCATGGATCAGACGGACTATCCCGACTTGAGCGGGCTGCTACGCCGCCTGTCCAACGTCGACGGCATCGAACGGCTGCGCTTCCTGACCTCGCATCCCAACTGGATGACCGACCAGCTGCTGGACACGGTCGCCGAACTGCCAAAGGTCATGCCGCACATCGAAGTTCCCATTCAGGCCGGCGACGACGAAATTCTGCAATCGATGCGCCGCGGCTACACCAATGCGCAGTACCGCGAGCTGGTCGAGCGCATTCGCGCCCGCATCCCTGGCGTATCCATCGCCACCGACATCATCGTCGGCTTTTCCGGCGAGACCGAAGCTAAATACCAGAATACCTACGACCTGTTAGCTGACCTCAAGCTGGATGTGGCTCACCTGGCGCGCTATTCGCCGCGGGCTGGCACCGTATCAGCGCGGCGTATGGCTGACGATGTGCCTGACGAGGAAAAATGGCGCCGCTTCCGCGAACTGGAAGCGCTGCAGGAACAGTTGGTGAGCGAAATTCATGCCCGTTACCTGGACCAGACCGTCGAGGTGTTGTTCGAGGAGCAGGTGCGCGGACGCTGGAAAGGCCGCACACCGACCAATAAGCTGGTATTCGTCGAAACCGAGGCCAACCTGCGCGGACAGGTCCTGCCGGTGACCATCACCCGCACCGGACCCTGGTCGATGCAGGCCCGCCTGCAGAACCCGCGTAAAGGCCGCGTAAAGGCCGCGTGAACCGCCGCGCCCTGTGGATTGCCGGGTTGGTGGTTGCCGCGGCAGCCGGGGCGGCTTTCTTTTTCTTATCCGGGCGCACCACTGGCCGTTCAGCGCGCGTCATGCAGTGGATTCGCGCTTCCGCCGCGCATCCCGGGTGGGCAATCCGGGCTGGCGAACGCTGCGACGCAGCGCTTTTTAGCTACCCAACCGATGGTTTCATCGGCTTTCTATGGGCTGATTCCTTCCGCCCGGGTCACCACCACACCGGGCTGGATATTTTTGGCGGCGCGGATGTTGGGCAGACGCCGGTGGTGGCGGCTTATGACGGCTACCTGACGCGCCTGTCGGACTGGAAATCGACGGTCATTATCCGTATCCCTGAGGATCCGCTGCAGCCCGGCCGCCAGATCTGGACCTATTACACGCACATGGCGGATTCACAGGGCAATTCCTTCGTCGATTCGGCTTTTCCGCCGGGCACGACCGAGCAATTCGTCCCGGCTGGCACGCTTCTTGGTACTCAAGGTAATTACTCGGGCACAGCAGGTAATCCGACCGGGGTACACCTGCATTTTTCAATAGTGCGCGATGATGGGTCAGGGAAATTCTTGAACGAGCTGGAGATCGGTAACACCATCGATCCCTCGCCGTATTTTGGGCTTGGCCTGAATGCGACCGAGGTAGATTCCAGCTATATCCCGATCTGTCAGCCGGAGCGTGCAGGGGACTGAGCATGGCTCAAAATGCAACACTGACGGGAAAAGTGGTTTTGATCGTGGGCGCCGGCCGGCCTTTAGGACGGCTGCTGGCGCTGGGTTTTGCCCGCGCTGGCGCTAAATTGGCGCTGCACGATCTTTCTCCGGTGCATCTGGATGAAACCGCGGCGCAGGTGCAAGCGCTGGGTGCTGAATCCCGCTGCTACACCGGCGACGTCGGCAAAGGGCTGCCCTGCCGTGCCTTGATCGCCGACGTGCTGGACGATTGGCAGCGGCTGGACGTGCTGGTCACCTGCCTGCAGGCGGAGCCGCCAGCCGGGCTGCTGCAGCTGGACGAATGGGACTGGACGCGCACACTGGAACTCAACCTGAGCGGGCCCTTCCTGCTGGCGCAGGCTGCGGCACCGGTGATGATCGAGCAGGGCGGCGGCACTATTATTTTCATCCAAAGCGGCAAGGCGGCTGAACCGTCACCGGCTTTTAGCGCCAGCCAGGCCGGATTAAACGGGCTGGCTTTGGCAGCGGCGGCTGAGCTTTTGCCCTATAATATTAAGAGCTATGCGGTCGATGCGGGGGACCTGGGGACCGCCGGTGATGCCCTGGATCCTGCCAGTCTGGCGGCACTGCAATTGCAGGCAAAGGTGGTTTATTTGTGCACTCCGGCCGCGGTAAATTCGGCCGGGCAGGGGATTTCACTGGATTGAATTAACCGTAAGTTGGAGAGGCGGGGGATGCTTACATTTCGCGAGCTGGTCTATGGCTTCCGCAGCCTGGAGTTGGATCCCGGGCGGCCCGTCATGGTGCATGCCTCGCTCTCATCCTTTGGCGGGTTAAACGGCCGGGCAGCCGTAATGCTGGGAGCCTTGACCAGCATTTTCCCCAAATTGATGGCGCCCACCCACACCTACCATACCATGCTCGACCCGGAAGACGGCCCGCCGAATAACGGGATGACCTACGGCAATGGTCATGCGCTTAACGCTCTGGCAGAGTTTTATACCGCGGATCTGCCGGCCGACCGCATGATGGGCGTGCTGCCGGAACTGCTGCGACAGCACCCGCTGGCCAAACGCTCCTCTCACCCCATCCTGTCATTGACCGGCATCGGCGTGGATGAGATATTGGCTGCCCAAACGCTGAAAAATCCGCTGGCGCCGCTGCACGACCTTTATGAAGCTGATGGCTACGTGCTGCTGTTGGGGGTGGGGCACAGCGTCAATACCACGCTGCACTTTGCTGAAAAACTGGCCGGGCGGCGCACGTTTATCCGCTGGGCGTTGACGCCCGACGGCGCGGTGGAATGCCCAGGCTTCCCCGGCTGCTCGATGGGATTTGACATGGCTGCTGTCTATCTGGCCGACCTCACCCGCTGCGTGCGCATTGGCTCGGCGCTGGTGCGGGCTTTGCCGGTGCGCGAGATGGTCATCACCGCCGCCACACTGATCCGCGAAGACCCGCTGGCGTTACTGTGCGACGACCCGGCTTGCGAAAGGTGCGGGGCGGTAAGGGAATCAGTGGCAACCCAGATGGCTTTTTGACAAATCCGCGATACTCTGTTAAAATACATCAAACTGGTAATCAATATTCCAGGTGGGAATGTCTCGTTCAGTCGCAAGTCGATTTGCCCCGGTCCGTTCTCAGCGCCGGGGCTTAACTTTTGACCTTAAATCACAGCCTGGCTGTGTTATGAAGTACAAATTCTTATTTTTAGAAAGGTTTGA
>DATBWK010000143.1:0-5098 GCA_036514835.1 Bellilinea sp. | reverse complement strand
AGGTGCCAGATACGCTGCGGCTGCGAAAGATCTACCATCAAGGTCAAGCCGGCCAGGATGTAGCTGATGAAACCGGTCAAAATCGAGGGGCGGGCGATGGGATAGAACTTCTTGAGGTTGAAGATATACACAATGGCTGCCACCGAGAATGCGCCGGCAGCCAATCCGATGCCGCTCATCATGTCGAAACTAATCCACAGACCCCAGGGACGACCGTCACTCAGATTGGTGGTGGCGCCCAGACCAAAAATCCAGCGATAAACCGACACACCCATCCCCAGCGCGCCAAGTACCCATATCAAAATCATGCCCGGACCTAATGGATAGCGGCGTAAACGGATTTCTCCAAGTCGGATGGCCATGTTACGCCTCCTTCCCTTTCAGCGTATCGCTGCCGCCATTGTGGCCATTATCTCCGTTATTTCCATTGCTGCCATTTCCACCGTTTTTATCCTTGCGGTGGGTGCGCAGGTAGATGGCGGTGCTCAGGGTAACCATGACGCCAATGACGCCCAGGGTGCCCTGCATATACGGCCAGGTGATGTCTGGCAATGACACGTCGTTTTGTTCCGGGAAGCCAAGTTTGGTGAAATCCAGGTCGGAGATGTACACCATGGAAGTGCCGCCGGCCTCTTTTTCACCATATATATGCTGGAAGTAGTTTCCTTCTCCTACCAGACGGGCGCGGGCAGTATCCAGCATGGCTTTACGCGTGCCATAGATCAGGGCGCCGGTCGGGCAAGCCTCGCTGCATTTGGGCTGCTCCCCGTTGGCCTGGAGATCAGCGCAAAAGTCGCATTTCTGGATGAAAGGCAGCGGTTTTTCCCACTCCGTCTTCGGAACGGAGAACGGGCAGGCAGCCATGCAGTAACGGCAGCCGATGCAGCGCTCTCTATGATAGATGACGGGACCACTTTCCAGTTTTTCCAGCGCACCTACTGGACATACCGAGACACAGGCCGGGTGGATGCAGTGCATACACTGGTTTTTGACGAAGGAGTGGCTGTTGTCATCTTTATAGAGCTTAATGATGGTCCAGGTTTTAGAATCCAGATCGTGCGGCATTTCGTACAACCCGGATGTATCCACGACTGGGTCTAGCCCGGAGCGGAGTTTGCACGCCACCTGACAGGCCCGGCAGCCAACGCAAATGGTTGAGTCATACAGCATGGAGCCGGTTTCGTCTGTATTTTGCTTGGCACTCACGGCCTTGACTGGAGCGGCTGAGAGGGCCAAGGCTCCCAGGCCGGCTCCGGAAGCTTTTAGAAAATCTCTGCGGTTCATGGGCATGGTGACCTCCCTTAATGGCCCTCGTGGCCTTCTTCAGAAGGTTCTTCCAGGCTGACCTCGGGGGTGACACCCTTGGCTCGCCCGGTAATCACCGTATAGCCGAATGCCAATGCAGCCCCAGCAATCACGCCGACTGCACCGGCTGTTACCGCCGCGCCTTCCGGCGTGACCTGTCCTTTCACCTCGCCGACCTCCGGGTAGGTGATGGGCGGCGTGAAAGCATCGAGCTCGATCGGGACATAAGTATCCTGATCCCAGAAATCGGGTTCGGAACAGCCAATGCATGGGTGACCAGCGCCAATGGGCCAGTTGGTGCCATCGTTGTACTTGATAATAGAACAGTTATGCTTGCTGATCGGGCCCTTGCAGCCCATTTGATACAGACACCAGCCGGCGCGGTGACCGGCATCGCCCCAGGCGCGCACAAACTCGCCAGCATCGAAATGACCGCGGCGCTCGCAGTTGTTGTGAATTAACTGGCCAAAGGCAAATAACGGGCGGTGTAGTGAATCCATCTCTGGCAGGGCGCCAAAGGTGAGGAAGTGAACCACGGTCGCCGTCAGGTTTTGCGGATTCAATGGGCAGCCGGGGATGTTCAAGACCGGCTTGTCAGTGATTAAATCCATGACCGCCACGGCCCCGGTTGGATTGGGTTTGGCCTTTGGAATGCCGCCGAAGGTGGCGCAGTTGCCAACGGCAACCACCGCCAGCGCGTTGGAAGCTGCCTCGCGCAGCAAATCCTCAGAGGAGCGCCCCCCGATGCAGCAATAGACGCCGTTGTCGCCAATGGATGGCGACCCCTCTACCACCAGCAGGTAACCGCCAGCGGCGATGGTTGCGGCTTTGGCTTCCTCGGCTTGCTTGCCGGCAGCGGCCATGATGGTCTCGTGGTAATCCACGGACAGGATATCCAGGATTACCTCGGCAGCAGTGGGGTTGTTCGAACGCAAGAAAGCCTCACTGCAGCCGGCGCAGTCCTGCAGTTCGAGCCAAATCACCGGCACGCGTTTTGGCGCCGTGAGCGCGGCCTCGATCCAGGCTGCCGATTCTTTTGGCAGCGCCAGTGCTCCCGCCATCAAGCTGCAAAACTTGAGGAAGTCGCGCCGAGTCACACCCCGGTTCAACAAAGATTGCTTAATACTAAATTCCTGGAAAGCCATAGACCCCTCCATGAGTTCAGGATAGCGATGAAGCAACGATGATATTCAGTTGAGTGGAAAGACGGGAGTTTGTGAAAAGTGTAACAATAAAGGGTTACTTGGATAAACTTTGTAAGATTAAGATTAGCATAGCATTAAAATCATTACAAGCTATCTTGAGAAACAAATGACATGATTATTATATGACGAATGTCACGCAGGGCAAGTTTATACGTGCAGTAACTCTGATTCTATTAATAGAAGTTGTTGGAATTTGCTTACAAACGGAGTAATGGAAACCAGATACCTTTGACCAACCAGGGCAGTCCAATTATTCGGGTGTGAATTTCAGCAAGCTTATAGTCACCTTTGAGCCGCTGCCCACTTCACTCTCGATCTGAATGCTGCCGCCCTGAGCTTCAGCCAGGGCTTTGGCAATCGGTAAGCCCAGGCCAAAGCCGGGGATGCTGGGATCGGCTTCGCCGCGGTTGAAGCGGTCGTAGATATGCTCCAATTGCTCCGGGGAAATGCCGGGGCCGCTGTCCTGCACGCTCAGTTCGACGTGACCATCGGCGGCGGCTGCGTTTAACGAGACTGGGCCGGAAGTATGCTTCAGCGCATTATCCAGCAGCACGAGCAAAATTTGCTTGATGGCGTCGCGGTCTCCCAGAGCGGTGACGTCTTCGACCGATTCGTGGATCTCGCGCTGCGGGTCGAGCAGACGCACCTGGCGGGTCACTTCGCTGACCAACGGTTGAACTGTTACCGGTTCCTGCTGCAGGTTGCGTCCGGCGTCGGCGCGTGCCAGAATCAACAGGTCATTGACCAGACGGATCAACCGATCGCTTTCGCCGACCAGGTCGTTCAAAATGTCAGCGCGCTCCTCGGCTGGCAGCGGCGGCTGGCGGCGCAGCAAATCCAGGTTGCCGCGTACCGTGGTCAGCGGGGTGCGCAGTTCGTGCGAGACGTCCGCCACGAAGTCGCGCTGCATCCCCAGCGCATGATTGACCCGGGCATAAGCTTCCTGCAGGCGCGACAGCATTGAGTTGAAGGTTTTCGCCAGACGGCCTACTTCGTCATTGGGTCCGTTGTGGTCCACCCGCCGCGTCAGATCGTTCTCGCCGCCGATTTCCTCGGCAGTCTGGGTTATGCGGTTAATGGGCCGTAAAGCTGCGCCGGAAATCACCCAGCCAATCCCAAAAGCCACCAAGGTGGTCAGCACGCTGGAGAATGCCAGGGTGGTGAGCAGCGCCGAAAGTGAACGTTCTCGCTCCGTGAGCGGACGGGCTACCTGAATAATGAACACCGGGGTGTTGTTGACCGAAACCGGGCTGTTGAGCACCAGCAGGCTTTCCTCTTCGGGCGTAACCACTTCCCACCAAATCTTGCGGTCGTTGACGATCGTCAGTCCTTCTTCGCTGATGGGCAGCGCTTCACCGGAAGCATACGGGCTGGCAATCAATGAGCCGTCCATCCGCAGCACCCGAACCATCTCCCGCTCGCGTAAATCTTTAAGCACCTGCTCGCCGGAGAGAATCTCGAATGGGATGGCAGCCTGCGGGTAGGCCCATTCTTCCTTGACCGTGGGGCTCAGATAGGTTCGGAAAATGGACCGCACCAGCATGTCGCTGCTCACGACGATATCTTCCTTGAGCGCATTCAACGTCATCTGGGATTGGATGACATACAAGGTGGCGCCGAAAGCCACCAGGGTCAACGCCAGGATCAAGGAGTAGAGCAGCGTCAGCCGCAGCCGAATCGACATTATTCCACCCTCAAAGCATAGCCGATACCGCGTATCGTATGAATCAGGCGCGGATGACCACTGGATTCGAGCTTTTTGCGCAGGTAACCGACATACACTTCCAATACGTTCTGCTCGCCGCCAAAATCATAGCCCCAAACGTTGGTCAGAATTTGGGAGCGTTCCAGAACCTGCCGCGGGTGGCGCATAAAGTAGTGCAGCAGGTCGAATTCGGTAGGTGTAAGTTCCAGCGCCGTGCCGCCCAGGCTGGCCTGGTGGGCCAACGGGTCCAGATGCAATCCGGCAAAGGTCACCGGCAGTTTGTTGTCTTTATTTTCGCTGCGGCGCAGCAGGGCGTGGACACGCGCCACCAATTCGGGCGGCGCAAAGGGTTTAATCAGATAGTCGTCGGCGCCGCTTTCCAATCCCTCCACCCGGTTCTCGATGGCGTCGCGGGCGGTCAGCATCAGGATAAAGGCGCGGTTATTTTCAGCGCGCAGCTGGTGCATAACCTCCATCCCGTCCATTTTGGGCATCATCCAGTCCAAAATGATGATTTCAGGGTGGTAGGCGTCCACCTGCTTAAGCGCCTCAAGCCCGTTGGCAGCGGTGACCACCAGCAAGCCTTCATAGGTAAGGGTGCGCTGCAGCATCTTGAGCAGCTTGACATCATCATCAACAATTAAAACAGTCGCCATAAACAGTCGATCCCAGACTAACCTTTGCGGACGTTTATTTCTATCGCTATCATAACGCTTTCGGCTGAGAAATGGCTGTGAAAGACGTTTCACCAGCCTTTCACAGTATTTTAACAGCTTGCTCTTGGTAAATTCTCAGCCTGTTTGGTTATAGTAGCTAAGGATATTTCTCTTCTCCTCCCCATGGAACCGGAGTCGCCAGGGTCTGCTTGCCCTGACGGCTCCGG
>DATBWK010000142.1:0-6508 GCA_036514835.1 Bellilinea sp. | reverse complement strand
GGAATCCGGGATTTGTACGTCGACGTCCTCGACCTCAGCCAGCACAGCCACCGTTACAGTGGAGGTGTGGATGCGGCCGGAGGCTTCGGTGGCGGGTACGCGCTGCACGCGGTGCACGCCGGATTCATATTTTAGGCGCGAATAGGCGCCTTTGCCTTTGACGTTGAATATTACTTCTTTATAGCCGCCAATGCCGATTCCACTCTCGGAGAGAATTTCCGCCTGCCAGTTGCGGCGTTCGGCATATCGCGAGTACATACGGAACAAATCAGCCGCGAAAAGCGCAGCTTCGTCACCACCGGTGCCGGCGCGGATTTCGACGATGACGTTGCGGTCATCGCGAACGTCTTTGGGCACAAGCAGGCTGCGCAGCGTGGCTTCAAGGGTCTCCAGTTGCGGTGAGAGGTCAGCCAGGTCCATTTGGGCCAACTCGCGCAGTTCGCCGTCGTCCGAATATTCCAGCTGGTGCGCCTGGTCGATCCGTTGCGAGATCCAACGGTAGGATTCGGCTTTGGTGACGATTTCTTCCAGGTCTGAGCGTTCTTTAGCCAACTCAGCGGTGCGCTGGTAATCGTTGACTGATTCTTCCAGTAAGCGGTTCAGTTCACTGAACCGGGCTTCGATTTGGGCAAGTTTTTCTAGCATACAGGGTGGGATGATCGCTTTCTTTTAACGTTTGGCGGTGGGAATTATAACAGAAGGTGTGTCACGTGTCAGGTATCATCTGGCGCATGACAAGTGACACTGGATGCTGATATTTGCCATTCGTTGACAAATTGTTAACCTGGCCTTCGCGAGGGGTTAATAGGCGGTGGATAAGATGAAGCTATGAAAAAATCAATTACAGGAGAAGAATTTAATATGCGCCGTATCCTTTCAGTCGTATTGTTTGTAACCGTTTTAAGCCTGGTCGTCGCAGCTTGCTCGCCGACAGCCACCGCCACCCCCACAGCTGAGGCCGCGCCGACCCCAGCCGCGCAGCAACCAGCACCCACCGAAGCGGTGGAACCCGTGGGAAGCGATCCGTTTGATGTCAACCCGGCGGATTTCAGCGGCGACATTGTGATGGCAGGCTCATCCACCGTGTACCCGGTCAGCGAGAAAATCGTTGAGCTATTCAAGGCCGACGGGTATGAAGGCCAGGGCAGCCTTAAACTCGACTCGATTGGGTCCGGTGCTGGTTTTGAGCGTTTTTGCAAGACCGGCGAGATCGACATCTCCAATGCTTCGCGAGCCATCAAGGACAGCGAAGTGGAGGCTTGCGCCGCCATCAACCGGACGCCGATTGAATTCCGCGTAGGAACCGATGCGCTGGCAATCGTGGTCAACCCCAGCAACACCTTCGCCACCCATGTGACCCTGGAAGAGTTGGCCAAATTGTTCTCGGCTGACGCTCAGCAGTGGTCGGACGTCAACCCTGCCTGGCCGGCTGAGGATATTCACCGCTACGTCCCCGGCACGGACTCGGGCACCTACGACTTCTTTATCGAATTTGTGATGGCGGAAGTGCTTGGCGATACCGGCGAGGAAAGCTTCCTGGGGGCAGCCAACCTGCAGGCCTCGGAAGACGACAATGTGTTGGTACAGGGTGTGGAGGGCGACCCATTCGCCATCGGTTTCTTCGGCTTCGCCTACTACCAGGAAAATGCTGAAAGACTGAGCATCCTCTCGGTTGAAGGGATCACACCAGATTTTGACAGCGCGGAAGCAGGCACCTATCCGCTGGCCCGCCCGCTGTATATCTACTCAGACGCGACCATCATGCAGGAAAAACCGCAGGTCGCCGCCTTCATCGCCTACTATCTGGGTAACGTCTCGGACATCATCAGCGAAGTGGGGTACTTCCCAGCCTCTGCGGAAGCCATCGACGCGGCTAAACAGGCCTGGCTGGAAGCCCAACCGTAATTGTCCGACAGGATAATTGGAAAAATAACAGCTGGCGGTCGAAAGGGGAGCCGCCAGCTTCGCCGTAAAAATAGTACAGCGGGGAAGGAAGTGTGGATGGAAAATACGAGCCGAATCACAACCCGAAGAATGCAGTCCGTCTGGAAGAAAAACGTTTCAGACAATTTACAGAAAAAAACCCGGCCGACTGAAGCCATTATCCAGGCATTTTTGTTTTTTTGCGGGGTTGTATCTGTTCTGACCACCATCGGGATCGTATTCGAGCTTGGCAAAGAAGCCTGGCTGTTCTTTGGAAATCCGGATATCAGCGTCATCGAATTTCTGACCGGCACGGAATGGCAGCCGAAAATAGGCAATTTTGGCGTTTTGCCGCTGCTGTCCTCCACACTGATCACCAGTCTGATCGCCATGGTCGTGGCTTTGCCGATCGGGATTGCTACAGCAATATTCCTGAGCGAATATGCCACACCCAAAACGCGCACCATTCTTAAGCCGATATTGGAAATTCTGGCGGGGGTGCCAACGGTGGTGTACGGGTATTTCGCCTTGACGTTCATGACGCCCCTGCTGCGCAGCCTGTTTGGCAACAATACGGTGGATGTGTACAACATGGCTTCGGCCGGGCTGGTAATGGGCATCATGATCTTGCCGTTGATCAGTTCGATGAGCGAGGACGCGCTCAGCGCAGTACCGCGCTCGCTGCGGGAAGCAGCTTACGCGCTTGGCGCGACCAAACTGGAAACAGCGGTTCAAATAGTATTCCCGGCAGCCCTGTCTGGCATTATCGCCGCATTCATCATCGGAATCTCGCGCGCAGTCGGAGAAACCATGATTGTGGCGGTGGCAGCCGGATCGGGACCGAATTTTACTTTCAATCCATTTGAAGCCGCGGAAACGATGACCGGTTATATTGCCCGTATCAGCGGCGGCGACCTTTCGTACAACACCCCGGACTACAACAGTATTTTCGCCATCGGTCTGCTGTTATTCCTGGTAACACTGGGGCTGAACTTCCTGAGCCGGGCTGTTTCCGGCCGCTTCCGCGAGGTGTATGAATGAGCCAATCCGACACTCACCTCTTCGGCGAGTATTCCAACGATGCAGTGAAACATCTCGTCCACCAGAGACATTCGCGGGCCAAATTGGCGCGGGCCATTTTCCGAACCGCGACGCTGCTGGCAGTCATTTTCCTGGCGACCTTGCTGGTGACCGTGCTTAACAAATCGATGGGCTACGTGGTTATTCAGAACAAGGTCGATCCGGCGACAATATCCGATCAACCCATCACACAACTCACCAATGCGGAATTGGCTGAGATCCTGCGCACCAACCTGCGCAAGAATCGCGTGCGCACGCTGGAGCGGGCCGGGTTTCTTGAGGATCAGCCCCACAGTACGCTGGTTCAATTGGTGCAGGCGGAAATCATTCAACCCGAGGTGGTTGAAAGTTATAACCTGATGCCGTCATTGTTGCACCGCAATCAAATCACCGCCGGTGCGGCGGTCGAACACCCGGGTGCACACGTTGAATTCCGCTACTGGTTGAACGGGCAATTCTTGAGCAATACCATGGCCAGCCAGCCCGAATTGGCGGGGGTACGCTCGGCGTTATTCGGGTCGTTGTACCTGATTGTGATCACCGTGGCAGTCGCCTTCCCGATCGGCGTTGGGGCAGCCATTTACCTGGAAGAGTATGCCTCCCATAATTCACGCATCAACCGCTTGATTCAAACCAATATCGACAACCTGGCGGGTGTGCCATCGATCGTGTACGGTATTTTAGGCCTGGCGCTGTTCGTCCGCACGCTGCAACCGCTGACCAGCGGTGCGGTTTTTGGGATCGAGGGGCAAAACGGCCGAACCATCCTGTCCGCCGGATTGACCATGGCACTGCTGGTACTGCCCATTCTGATCATCAACGCGCAGGAAGCCATCCGCTCGGTACCGGATTCTCTGCGGCAGGCCAGTTATGGAGTGGGTGCCACCCGATGGCAAACCATCTGGTACCACGTGCTGCCCAATGCCTTGCCGGGGATTCTGACCGGCACGATCCTGGCAGTTTCCCGCGCCATTGGCGAAACAGCGCCCTTGATTGTGGTTGGGGCATCCACCTTTATCACCAGCGACCCAACCAGCCCGTTTTCCAGTTTTACCGCGCTGCCGATTCAAATTTACAACTGGACGACCCGGCCACAACCAGCCTTCCAGCACATCGCTGCCGCAGCCATTCTGGTGCTGCTGGTGGCGCTGCTATCACTCAATGCCGCGGCTATTTTGCTGCGCAACCGATTCGCCAAACAGGTATAATACTTAAAGTCTATGGAACAACAAAATAATCATTACGCCATTGAAACCCGCGGATTGAACATCTTTTACGGCGATTTTCAGGCCGTAAAGGATATCAGCCTGAAATTCGAGCGCAACCGCATAACAGCCATCATCGGCCCGTCCGGCTGCGGAAAAAGCACCGTCCTGCGTTCATTCAACCGCATGAACGATTTCGTCCCATCAGCGCGGGCTACAGGGGAGGTGCTGTATCATGACAAAAACATCTATGACCCATCGATTGACCCCGTTCAATTGCGGCGCATGATCGGGATGGTTTTCCAAAAACCTAACCCGTTCCCCAAGTCGATTTATGACAACATTGCCTGGGGAGCCAAAGTAAACGGCTTCCGCGGCAACACAGACGACCTGGTTGAGGAGACGCTGCGGTCGGCGGCTCTGTGGGAGGAAGTCAAGGATGACCTTAAGAAATCGGCGCTGGCGCTGTCCGGCGGTCAACAGCAGCGGTTGTGCATTGCCAGGGCTCTGGCGGTGCGCCCGGAAATCATCCTGATGGATGAGCCGTGCTCCGCCCTCGACCCCATCGCGACCTTGAAAATCGAAGATTTGATGCGCGAGCTGTCCCAAAACTACACCATCATCATCGTCACCCATAACATGCAGCAGGCAGCCCGCGCCTCGGACTTCACCTCGTTTTTTACGATGGACACCGACCGCGCCGGGGTGATGGTGGAATTCAATGAGACGGCGCAGATTTTTACTAAGCCAAAAGACCAGCGGACTGAAGATTACATTACCGGACGCTTCGGATAAACCCTGACGAGAAGAGGAATCCTATGCCGCGCAACTCACTCAACAAACAATTGAACATGGTTCAGGACGAAATCCTCCTTCTTGGCAGCATGGTGGAACAGGCCACGCTGAATGCGGTCAAAACGCTGAAAACCCGCGACATAAAACAGGCCAGAGAGGTTTTCGAGCAGGATCAAATCATTAATGAGAAACGTTTTGCGATTGAGAACGCAATTTTGATCCTGATGGCGACCCAGCAGCCCATGGCGCGCGACCTGCGCACTTTGGCAGCCTTGCTGGAGGTCAACACCGAACTGGAACGGATCGGGGATTATGCCAAGGGCATTGCCAAAGTAACCATGCGCATGGGCGAGGCAGAAGTCAACATGCCGATGCTGGAAATCGACCAGATGGCTGAACTGGCGGTGGATATGCTGCACCGGGCCCTGGGCGCATTTATCGAAGAAAATGCCAACGTCGCGCTGGCGATTCCAAAAGAAGACGACCGTATCGATGAATGGTTCAACACCGCCTACACCAAGATCCTGAAGGAAATGGTAGCCAACCCGGAGACGATCGACCAGGTCAATCTGGCGCTGTGGGTCATTCACAATCTGGAACGTATGGCGGACCGGGTATCGAACATTTGCGAGCGGACGGTATTTATTGCCACCGGCGAATTGTTCGAAATGGACACCATGGACGAAGATGATTTGAATATTTAGCCTGAAAGTGCGGATTGGATGAAGAAAAAGGTCAACCTTAACCTGCAGATTTACGGCGCTAATGTATTAATCACCCACCTGACCGCGCTGGTGCAGGAAATGGAAGGGGTACGCCTGGCGCAGGACATCGAGGCAGTGCACCGCATGCGGGTAGCTTCGCGCCGGCTGCGGGCCGTCCTGCCGTTGTTTGGGCAGCAGGTGGTTGGCAAACGCCACCTGGAGTGGATCAAGGCGGTGCGCGGGATCACCCGGGCGCTGGGATTGGCGCGCGACAGCGACGTGCAAATCGATTCTGTCAGCAATTTTCTGGAATCAGCCCAATCCCCTAACCGAATCGGCATTCGGCGCCTGTTGCTGCGCTTGCGGCAGCAGCGGGCCGACCTGCAGCCTAAGGTGATGAAAGAGCTGAATAAATTCGAAAAAAGCGGCGTGGTCAGCGAAATGGCGCAGACGTTGGCGCCCTTCAATATTTACCACGACCGGTTGGACGCGAACGATGCGAGATTGATCAAACTGGCTAACCAGGCTATCCGCGCAGGAATGGCGGAGTATCTGGATTTCGATGAAATCGTCGAGCAACCGGAAAAAGTGGCTGAACTACATGCCATGCGCATTAGCGCCAAACGGTTTCGCTATACCCTGGAGTCTTTTGCCCCGTTGTTCGAGGACAATCTTAAAGATTACCTCAAAGCGCTGCGCAGCGGGCAGGACATGCTGGGGACCATCCATGACTGCGACGTGTGGGGGGACTTCATTCCGCAGTTCATGGAAGAGGAACGCCAGCGCACCGAGGAGTATTTT
>DATBWK010000141.1:0-8726 GCA_036514835.1 Bellilinea sp. | reverse complement strand
CCTTCGGGGCAGGGTGAGGGATGAAAATCCCAATTCCCGATCGGTGGTGACAACCCACGAGCGCGTAAAATTGCGCATGATCTGGTGAAACTCCAGGGTCGACGGTACAGTCCGGATGAAAGAAGGTGTGTAGACCGGTGTTACGCATTTCGCGCGCACCGCGTCGACCTTGCCCCGAGAGCATTCTGTTTTCGGGTTTTCGTTTTTTAACGGCAGCCTGTCGAACGAAAGGATTTCTTATGGAAGTGAGCATTCCGAACGCGCTGCGGCCAACGGCTAACCGCCTGGTTCGTCGTGCCCGCCTGCTTCTCACGCCCATTTCAATGATTCTCTTCCTGGTATTGTGGGAAGTATTGGCGCGGACGGCAAAATTACCAGCCTTCATCCTGCCTGCCCCGGGCCGCGTTTTTGACCGGTTTCTCCAGGCTGCCGGCGACGGCACGCTGCTGCGTCACGCCATGGCAACCCTGCTGGAAGTGGTCCTCGGCTTGATCGCCGGCACGCTGCTGGCAACTTTTACCGGTTACTGGATCGCCCGCTCGCGCATGTTCGAAAAATTGATTGCACCCTACCTGGTCGCCAGCCAGGCGATTCCCATTGTGGCTATTGCCCCTCTGCTGGTCATCTGGTTTGGGCCGGGAATGGGCACAAAAGTTTTGATCTGCGCCTTGATCGTTTTCTTCCCGGTGCTGGTCAACACGGTGGTTGGCCTACGCGCCGTGCCGGAGGAGCTGCGTACATTGATGCGTTCGCTGCGCGCCAGCCGGCTGCAGACCCTGAAATTTCTGGAAATTCCGGCTGCGCTGCCCGTCTTTTTGGGCGGACTGCGCATTGGCGCCACATTATCCGTAATCGGCGGCGTGATCGGCGAACTGGTCGGCTCGAACCGCGGATTGGGATTTTTAATCAACGTCGGGCGTGGTCAATTCGATACTGCCCTGGTCTTTGTGGCAGTCTTCACTCTGGTCACGCTGGCCCTGGCACTGTACGGCCTGGTCATGCTGCTCGAAAAACGTCTGCTTTCCTGGCAAAACGAACCGCACGAGTAAATCTTTTTGGAGAACTTTCATGAATCGCAACCCACGGCAGATCATCCTCGCCATCACTCTGCTTCTGCTGCTAGCCGCAGCCTGTACACCAGCCTCCACCCAGACCGCTACCCCGCAGCTGACCGCGGTCCGCTTGCCTGTCGGGTTCATCCCCAATGTGCAGTTCGCGCCGTTGTACGTGGCGCTGGATAAAGGTTATTTCCAGGCGGAAGGTCTGGATGTAACCCTGGATTACAGCATGGAAAATGACAATGTAGCCCTGGTCGGTGCCGGTCAACTGCCGTTTGCCATTGTCTCCGGCGAACAGGTGCTGCTCGGGCGCACCCAGGACTTGCCGGTGGTATACGTCATGGCCTGGTACAAAGATTATCCGGTTGGCATCGTGTCCTTGAAATCCGAGGGCATCCAGGTTCCGGCAGACCTGCGCGGCAAAAAAATTGGGCTGCCCGGGTTGTACGGCGCCAATTATATTGGCCTGCGGGCTTTATTGCTGGCTGGCGGCCTGACTGAAAATGATATTACGCTGGATTCGATCGGCTTCAATCAGGTCGAGGCGCTCACCGCCGGGCAGGAACAGGCTGCGGTGATCTACATTGCCAACGAACCGGTTCAGCTGCGCAGCCTGGGGTATGAAACCGACTTGATCAAAGTGGCGGATTATCTCTCGCTGGTCTCCAACGGCCTGATCACCAATGAGGCGGTGCTGGAGGAATATCCCGAACTGGTGCAAGGGATGGTGCGCGCGATAATTCGCGGCATCCAGGACACCATCGCCGATCCGGACGAAGCCTACGAAATTTCGAAGAAATATGTTGAAAATCTGGCCCAGGCGGATGCGGCTGTGCAAAAAGAGGTGTTAGCCACGTCCATTGAACTCTACCAACGCGAACCCTGGGGCCAATCCGACAGTCAAGCCTGGCAGAATATGCGGGATGTGCTGCTGGATATGGGATTGATCCCCAGCGACTTGAATCTGAGTCAGGCGTATACCAATGAATATCTGCCGTAAGGAGAATAACCGGTGAGTGTTTCAGCGCCGCAGCCTGCGCTGCAGGTATCGCATCTCAGTGTCACTTACCCCAATGACAACGGCGGTCTGCAAGCCCTGGTCGACCTGTCTTTTGACGTTCACGCGCACGAATTCATCTGCATTCTCGGGCCGTCCGGCTCGGGCAAGACCACCCTGCTGCGCGTGCTGGCCGGGCTTCTGCCACCTACCAGCGGCGAAGTGCGCTTTATGGCCGACCGATTGCCGCTGATTGGCTACGTGTTTCAGTCAGCGAATTTGATGCCCTGGCGCACCGCCATGGAGAATATCATGCTGCCGTTGGAAATGCAGAATGTTCCAATGGATGAAGCGCGCCGTCAGGCAGCCGAATTGATCGATTTGACCGGGTTGAAAGGCTTCGAAGACTCCTGGCCGCGCGACCTTTCCGGCGGCATGGCCCAGCGTGTGGCCATTGCCCGAGCATTGATCCAGGATCCTGATCTTCTGCTGCTGGACGAACCCTTTGGCTCGCTGGACGAGTTGACCCGTGAACGCATGGGGGCTGAATTGCTGGACCTATGGCAGGCACGCCGCAACACGGTTTTGATGGTTACCCATTCCGTTTCGGAAGCTCTGCTGCTCTCCGACCGGGTGCTGGTGCTCACGCCGCGTCCTGGCCAACTGGCGCTAGATTATCACGTGCCGCTAGAGCGCCCGCGCTGCGAGGATATGCGCTATTCGGCAGCCTTTGGCGAAATGGCCAAAGAACTGCGGTCCGCCATCATCGAATAGACTAAAATAAGCGCAAGTACCAAATATCGGACCCCGCGGAGTTTTATGAAAACTGTTTTGATTCTCACTATGCACGGCATTCCCCCCAAGGACTTCCCGCGCCGCGAAATCGGCGAATATTTCTCCTTGCACACCCAGATGGAGAATAGCCCGCAGCGCATGGACGAAGCGGCCCGCCAACGGTACGCCGAACTAAATCATAAGATGCGTTCTTTCCCGCGCACGCCGGAAAACGACCCCTTTTACTTCAGCTCGCAGGACATGGCTCGTTTGCTGGCTGCCGAGACGGGTTATGAAACCTTATTCTGCTTCAATGAATTCTGCAATCCAACCCTGGCAGCTGCAGTTGCTTCCGCGGTAGCGGGTGGAGCCCAGCGGGTGCTGGTTTTAACTCCGATGATGACGCGCGGCGGTGAACACGCTGAAAAAGATATTCCCGACGAGCTGGAAACCCTGCGGAGTTCCTACCCGAACATTGAAATCAAATACGCCTGGCCGTTCGACCCGGCAGAAATTACCCGCTTTTTGGCAGGGCAGGTCAAGCGCTTTAGTTAAGCCAGCGGCTTATTGCGGAAAGTGCAGCACCATTACATTGCCGGCTACCGTTTGCGTCAGTCGTTCCGGCAGGTCACCCAGATTGGAGCGGAACAATTGGCGTGACCCGCTGCTGGGCACCACAATCAGATCAGAACTTCCCACCTGCTGTAAGACAAAACGCAGCAGGTTGCCTTCAATGGGCATAATTTCAACCACCTGGTCGCCCTCGATCTCGTGGACCAGTTCTTCGATTTTTTCTTCGTAACTGCGGTCCACTAGAATTAAAGTGGGAACATTGACCGCGTTGGACAGGGTGGCGAGTAATTCCAGCGTCCGTCCAACGGTTACCTTCAGCAGGCTGTTCGGAGGGATGATCACCACCACCCGCTGCACGCTGTTGATGGGTATGGAAAGCTTTCCGACCAGCACCGGCAGATGCGAATTCCAAATCACTTCATCCAGGATTGTGCCCATCAGGCTCTGCTGCAGGGTAGATTTGCCGCGCCAGCCGATTAAAATGATCGAAGCATCATGCTCCATGGCAGCGTGCAAAATCCCTCTGGAGAAAGATTGGTCTACCCGCGGCAACAAAGCCAGGTTGAGATCCGGGTCATCCAACAGCCGGGGTATCTTGGCCAGCAGCTCTCGCTGCAGCGACAAATCCGGCACCTTGCCGTTTACCTCGTGCGCCACATGCACCACCATCAACTGACCACCAGCTGCTGTCGCCAAAATCGCGCCCAGGCTGACCAGATGTTCCTGTGTCTGCGGATTGGCTATCGGTACCAGAATGCGGCTAAATAGCGGGGATTCTTCCTCTTCCCCGTGCCCGTTCCGTAACCGTGGAGCAAATTTTTGCACCACCAACGGTGACGTAATGGAGGTGAACAAGATCATCAGAATGGCCGCATTAAACAGCTCGGTGGAAAAAAGCCCAATCCCCAGACCGATCACCAGTGTGGGAATGGTCACCGCAGCCTGCGCGTGTGACAGGCCAAAGGCGGTCCAAAACTCGTCACGGGTGTAGTGAAAAATACGGGCAGTGATCCAGGCTGCAACAAACTTGGATATATAGGCCACTGCCGTGACTCCGATGCCGATCAGAACGGTTTCCCACCCGTTCAAGAAAACCAACGGATCGGTCAACATGCCGCTATACAGCAAAAACACCGGGATAAACAGCGATTCACCGATGAACAACACATGGTTGATCACCGGGCTGCGGTGCGGCAAGGTGGCATTGACGGCTAACCCGGCCAGGAAAGCGCCTACCACCTCATGAACGCCGATTTTCATGGCTGCCAGAGCAGCCACAAACAAAATCACCAGCACGAATTGGAATTCGACCGCCCGGCCGGTAAAACGCCGGAAGAAAAACTTGCCGATGCGCGGTAGGCCGAACAATAACAGCAAGGTATATACCACCAGCAGACCGATTAATTGAATGAAGAAGCCGGCTTGCAGGTTTTGAGAATTAATGCCAAGCACCACCGCCAACACCAGAAAGGCACTGATGTCGGTCAACACGGTAGCGCCGGCAGTCACCGCCACAGCTTCGTTGCGGGCTACACCTAAACGGGTGATGATCGGGAAGGCAATCAACGTATGAGATGAGAAGGCCGAACCAAGCAGGATGGAACCTAACCAACTTAACCCCAGGATCCGTCCAAGCCCCAGCCCCAACAACTGCGGAATAAGATAGGTCAAAGCGCCAAAAATCAGGGCGCGGCCGCGGACCCGTTTAAATTGGTTAATATCCACTTCCAGGCCGGCGCTGAACATCAAATACACCAGTCCGGCGGTCGCCAGGAATTCGATTGGGCCTTCGATCTTCAGCAAATTAATGCCGTGTGGCCCGATTAACATGCCCCCTAAAATAATCCCCACAATGCCCGGAAGGCGTATTTTTTCTGACAGAATGGGGGTGATTAGAATCACCGCCATAATCACCAGGAAAATGGCTACGGGTTCATTGAGAGTTTCGATCAAATCGCGCCTGTGAAATCCAAAAACACTGCCAGATTCGGTTGCTATGCGGATTGTCGATGAGAACACCAAAATCATATCACAAACACTTGTCAACAACAGCCGCATTTTATAGGATGAATTGCTAGCCGATTCAATACACAGCGATGACAGGCTTGTATTAGAATCGATGTGAAAGCTGACTTTCACTCCCTGGAGATTAAATGGAACCAAACGCCTGGATCAAGAGCTTTCCCGGTGCAATTACAGTCTGCGACCGCGAAGGCATCGTCCTCGAAATGAATGACAAATCCATACAAACCCTCGAGAAGGAAGGCGGCGCGAGCCTGATCGGCACCAACCTGTTTGACTGCCATTCACCCGCCTCCCAAGCAATATTGCACGAGATGATCGCCTCCGAACAACCCAATATTTACTCGATCGAGAAAAAAGGCATCAAAAAATTGATCTACCAGGCGCCCTGGTATACCGACGGCGTCTTTTCCGGACTGATCGAACTATCACTGGAAATTCCTTTCGAAATGCCGCATTTTGTGCGGAGTTAATTTGCTACCGAGAAGGTTGCCGGCTAGAGAGTTGATTTCTCCTCAGAATGGCTGATCCTGCCGAAGCAAAAGTGTTAGCCCTCATCCCGGCTTATAACGAGGGTGAGCGTGTCGCGCCAGTCGTGCGCGCAGTGCTGGCATACCTGCCTGTGTTGGTGGTGGATGACGGCTCAACCGACCAGACCGCACAATTTGCCACAGACGCTGGCGCAGAGGTGCTCCAGCAGCAGCCCAATCAGGGAAAGGGCGCTGCCTTACTGGCGGGGTTCGCTGCAGCACTCGCCCGTGGTTTTCAAGCCGTCGTGACGCTGGATGCAGATGGTCAGCATGACCCGGGCGAAATCCCCCTATTTCTGGCTGCATTCAAGGAATGGCACTCGGATTTGATCATTGGTCAGCGCGACTTTAAAAGCATGCCGCTGGTGCGCCGGTTGAGCAACACGCTTGGCACGCTGATCTTCTCCTGGGCGCTGCGGCAGCCCGTGCCGGATAACCAGTCTGGCTACCGCCTGATTAGCCGCCGTCTGATGGAAGCCATTGCCGGCAACCGCGAACGCGGCTTTGAGTTCGAGGTAGAGATGATCGTTACCTGCGTCCTCAAAGGCTACCGCCTGAATTGGGTGCCCATCCGCACCATCTATGCCGGTGAAAAAAGCCACATTCGCCCGCTGCGCCACCTGGCAAAATTCTTGCAAATTACCATGAAGACCAATCGCATGATGCGCGCTGCCCAGCGCAAACCAGGAGCATGACCTCAATGGGGATAGGCAGAAGGAATCAATCATGAGTTTGGAAGAAATCACGCTGCGCCCGGCGGAACAGGACGACGCCAATTTTTTGTGGGATTTACACGTGCTGGCGCTCAAACCACATGTATCCGCAGTTTATGGTTGGGATGAGGCTTTTCAGCGCCGCTATTATCTGGAAAATTACAGCACCCTCAACAGCCAGGTGATCCGGGTTGAGGGGGTGGATGCCGGCGTTCTGGCGATTGAAGAGACGCCGCTTGGCTATATCCTTTCTTCCATTGAACTGCTGCCGCAGTACCAGCGGATGGGTATTGGCAGCCGATTGATCAGTGATTTGTTGGCGAAAGCCGCAGCTACCGGCCAGCCGGTCAGTTTACGGACGCTCAAGGACACCCCGGCGCGTCAACTCTACGAGCGCCTGGGATTTCAAATCATTGGCGAAACTGAAGTGCATTATTGGATGCGCAAGGAAGGGCGTCCGGTGCCATATCTGCCCGGCCGCTGGGAAACCAATTTGTGCTTTATGGTCGAAGCCGACGACCAGGCTTCCGGCATGGTGGCGATGATCTTGGGAGAGAATGCCGAGGCGTTGGAGATCAGCGGCAAACCAGGCAATCCGCTTGAACAGGCGCAGCGGGCCGTGAGTCATGCCGTGCTGCCGCCCGGCGGTGTCCCATGGCGTGAAAAGCTGTACCTGGTGCGCGATATCGAAAGCCGCGACACCATCGGCTTTTTAACCGTATATTTCGGCTACCCAACGCCGGAGACTGTTTACATCAGCAATTTTTACATGCGCCCGGCATGGCAGGATCGCGGGTTTGGCCGGGTGATCGTGGCGGAGCTGGAGAAGCTGGTACTGCAGGCCGGATTCCATGATGCCCGCGTGGTTGTGGGGCTGAAGAACTGGCGCGCTCTGCGTTTTTGGACACGCTGCGGCTTTAGCCGCATCACGCGGATTCGCGGCAACCAGGCCAGCGCAAGCCCGCAGGGAAATGTGGAAATATTAAAGGTGATGGCACAATAACAGCGGGCATTGCCAGCCAGATGTTTTAACAATATTAATCGAGATGCGGCGGACAATGTCCGCCGCATCATTTTTAGTTTATTCGCAAATTGAGAATTTGTGATTCTGACGCCGCATCAGCGGTCAATGACTGCCGCTATGAAGAGCGTTTCTTGTTCAGGTATTGGCTGGCGATTTTCATCAGAGTATCCACCACCAGTTTGCCAGACTCGCTGCGATGTGAAGAACTGCCCATTGAGCTGTTCGACAGCAGTGAATCCATCAAGCCTCCAACCATGCCACCGCTGGACGGCTTGCCGCTGCTGGCCTGGTAGGCCTGAAACAGCTGCATGCCGATGTTGATCAGGTCGCCGGTGTCGATTCCGCCGGAAGCTTGCTGAGATGGCTGGGAGGGACCGCCGCCGGTCAAACCGCCGATTAGTGATCCCAGCAAATCACTCGATTGACTGCCTGGTTGTGACGATGCCGAACTGCTGCCCAACAAAGAGCCAATCAAACCACCAGCCGGGCTGCTGCTTTGTGCTTGCCCGGAGCCGCCCATCAGCGCTGATATCAGATCAACAGCACTGTCGGGGGTCACTTGTTTACCTCTGAACTGCAGTGCAGCCCGTTCCAAACCGTCTGAATAGGCTGCGGCTGAACCGCTGTTGGCTTTTTGACGCAGCACCTGGCTGGCATAAGACAGTTGATCAGCTGGAGGCGCATCTTTTTTAGACTCCACAGCTTTGGTGATCACCTTGAAGGTTTCCACCATGTTGTCACCGTGGTTGTGATTGAAATCGTCAGCCTGATTCAGGCTTTCTTGATTCTTTTTAAGCGTCTTCGCAGCCGCTTTGAACATGGTAGCAAGATCAAGGGAGTTACTGGTCATGGTTTTACTTCATTTCCTCGGGCAATTCCGGAACTTTAAGAACTGTTCCAGCCTTGATGATATTCGGATTGTCGCCGATCAAGGCTTTGTTGGCTTCATAGATGAGCATCCAATAGTCTTTTGAGGTTTTACCGTAATATTTTAGCGCCAAACCGCCCAGAGTATCGCCGGCAGCAACTTTGTGC
>DATBWK010000140.1:0-11054 GCA_036514835.1 Bellilinea sp. | reverse complement strand
CAGAATTGGAATCAATTCCTGGCGAATGCGATTGCGGGAATAGGATGTATCAGTATTGGTCGCATCTATGCGCGGTTGGAGACCTTTTTCTCGGCAGTAGGCGTCAATTTCAACCCGCCAGATATTTAATAATGGCCGAACAAGCGGCAGGGTGGTTGAAAATTCCCGTAAAATCGTGCGCGGCTGCATTCCGCGCAGCCCGTTGAGTCCGGCGCCCCGCAAAATATGCAATAGTACGGTTTCCGCCTGGTCGTCGGCATTATGGGCTGTGACCACCGCCTGCGCCCCGATTTGCCCGGCTTGATCAAACAGAAAATGGTAGCGTGCCTTTCGCGCCGCTGTCTCAATTGAGATTTTCTCAGCGGCAGCCATAGCCGCAACCTCCCCATCACCCCTAATGAATGGCACCTCCAACAGCTTTGCCATTTCCGCGACGAAAAGCGCATCGGCGTCTGCATCCGGACGCAAATGATGGTTGAAATGGGCTGCGGATACCCGCCAGCCGCCTTCTACCAGCAAATTTAGCAATGCCAGACTGTCTGCCCCGCCGGAAACGCCGATCAACAGCGGGGAATTGATGTCCAAATTGCACTGCTTCAACAGATTTTGGTTAATACGGTCGATCAGCATGCGGAAATTATAGCATCAGCTCATCCTGGGAAATTTTTTATCCGATCTAATCCGATGATTAGAGGCAATTTCAAAATAACATCTTTCACGAATGGCTTGCAGTGAAAAATTGTTTATGCTAGACTAATTTAACCTCTTAATCTGCGCACAAAACTGGTACAATTTTTATAACCAGAAATAGCTTTTGAGGGGAAAAAGAGAATTATTTCTGCCCTTCTACCTGTAAATGATTTGCTTCTAAACATCGCGGAGGGAAAATTCAATGGCTGAAAAAATCCTGATTGTTGATGACGATTTGGAGACCTTGCGTCTCATCGGCATGATGCTGCAAAAACAAGGCTATCAGGTTGTCTCAGCCAAAGATGGCACAGAAGCAATCTCTCTGGCTTTTAGTGAGATGCCGGACATGATCGTTCTGGACATCATGATGCCGGATCCGGACGGCTACGCAGTCGCCAAACACTTGCGCGCCGATTCACAGACTGCCACCATCCCCATTCTGATGTTCACCGCTAAATCACAACTGGAGCATAAGGTCGCCGGTTATGAAGCCGGGGCAGACGACTACCTAACCAAACCCGTTCACCCGGCAGAGTTGATTGCCCGTATTCGTGCCCTGTTTACCCGCGCAAAATCACGCGGCACCGGTCCGCTGCTGACCCGGCGCGGTTACGTGGTTGGTCTCATGGCAGCTAAAGGCGGCATGGGCGTTTCCACCCTGGCGCTCAACCTGGCTCTGGCTTATTATCAAAAAACCCGTGCAGAGGTCATTGCCGCTGAAATGCGTCCAGGACAAGGCACCTGGGCTGGCGAGTTGAATTTCCCCCAGGATGAAGGATTAACCAATCTCCTGGCAATGCGCTCCGGTGACATCACTCTTGATGATGTGGAACGCAACCTCACCAGCACAACCTACGGCATCCGCCTGCTGTTGACCAGCCACAAAGCGACCGATAGCAACCGCCTGGTGGATGCGGTCCCGCAGCTCGAGGTGCTATTATTCCACCTGTTCACGCTGGGTTCGTTTTTAACCCTCGATATTGGTTCTCCATACACGCCCGGGTTGGAAAAAATGCTCAGTATGATCGACGAACTCATTCTGGTGACGGAACCTCAGCCGCATGCGGTGAAGCGCACCGGAATACTAATTGAAGAACTGCCTTCGCTGGGATTCCCTTCGACCAAGAACCTGTCCGTTGTTATCAACAATCGGGTGCGGGCGGATATACAGCTCTCCGCCATCCAGGTGCAAGAAATGTTGAACCGCCCCAAGACCCCCTTCATCCCGGGAGTCACCGAACAATCCTTCCAGGCGGCAGTGCGCAATATTCCGCTCGGCTTTTTGCAGCCGGACGGTATCTATATGCAGCAGGTGAACGAATTAGCCGCTCAATATGCCGCCAGGTTGAGAAATGACCAGTTCCGCAGCGCTGGACTCGCTTCATCGAATCTCTGACCTGATCGCCGGTTCAACCTGTTGCGTTGCCTTCACCGGGGCAGGTATTTCTACTGCCTCGGGCATCCCCGATTTCCGTTCCGCCGGAAGCGGCTTATGGGCGCAATCCGACCCGATGGAAGTGGCTTCCCTGACCGCCTTCCGCTACCATCCGGAAAAATTTTTCAATTGGCTGCGCCCTTTGGCTGGTCAGATCTGGGCTGCCCAACCCAACCCTGCGCATCAGGCGCTGGCGCGGCTCGAGCAGGGCGCACATCTGCGGGCAGTCATTACCCAAAACATTGACGGATTGCATCAGCGCTCCGGTTCGACCCAGGTGATCGAGGTGCACGGCTCGGTTTCCACCCTGATCTGCCCGCACTGCCGTTCGGTTTTCCCTGCTGAGAACTATGCCGCGCCTTTTATCGCGGATGGAATTTTACCGTACTGCGGTAACTGCCAGTCCATGCTTAAACCGAACATTATCCTTTTTGAGGAAATGCTGCCAGTTGCTGCCTGGGAGCAGGCGGTTGAATACAGCCGCCAGGCGGATTGTTTTCTGGTGGTCGGCAGTTCCCTCGAGGTGTCGCCAGCCAATGAATTGCCCCGTCTGGCCTATGAACACGGCGCCAGGTTGATTATCTTGACACGCTCGCCAACCTACCTTGATCACCGCGCTGACGTGATACTCCGGGCTGACATTGTCGAAACCCTGCCTGCCATCGTTGACCTGGTGCTCAGTAAATCCTAGCTCACTGGATTAGCGGCTGCCGCGCCGTCCAAATTGACGTTCCAACAGGTCCACCGACAGGTGAATCATGGTAGGGCGTCCGTGCGGACAGGTACGCGGCGACTGGCAGCCCTCCAGATCACGCAGCAAAACTTGCTGCTCCTCGTTCGTCAGCGACTTACCAGCCTTGACCGCGGCTCGTTTACACACCCGCGCGATGATCCGCGCCTCGATCTCGTTTGCCAGCGGTGATTCATCCTCTTCGAAGTCTTCGATCACCACCCGTACCGCGGCTGCCGGGTCGCTGCCGGTCAGCAATGCCGGGATTGCGCGCACCCGGAAGGTATTGGGGCCAAAAGGCTCGATCTCGAAACCAAAGTGGGTCAGCACGTCCAGCTGCTTATCCAGCAGCGCTGCTCCCTGCGGTGGGAGGACGATTAAAACCGGTTCCAGTAACTGCTGCGAAACCACTCTCTGCTCATGCTGCCGCATCAACTTTTCAAATAATACCCGCTCGTGAGCGGCGTGCTGATCGATCAAATAAAGACCATCCGGTCCTTCCGCCACCAGATAGGCAGCGCCCACCTGTCCAACCAGACGCAGCAGCGGTACCGCACTGCCTGGTAGACCAGGCTGCGGCTGCGGAACGGGGGTGGACTCAAACGTCTCTACCTGGGCTAAGTCTTTGTTTAATTCACCGGCCATTTCCCAGGCCGGGTCAATTCTGCGCTGTTGTAAGTTGGGGGCATTCCAGTAAGGTGTCACCACATTCGGCACCGGTGAATAGGCCAGCAAAGCGCGTTTGACCGCCCGCTGCACTGCGGAAAATACCTTATCGGGCGAGCGAAAGCGAACCTCCGCTTTGGCCGGGTGCACATTGACATCCACCTCTTCGGGTTCCAGCTGGATGAAAAGCACTGCCATCGGGAATCGGCCTACCATCAGCAAGGTGTGATATGCCTGCATCAATGCTGAAATGAGCGCCGTGTCTTGCACCGGCCGCCCGTTGACGAAAAACGTGATCTCGCGCCGGTTCGAGCGGGTCAAAGCCACCGGGCTGATAAATCCGCTCACCTGAATGTCCTCTTCCAGGGTGACCTCCAACATCTGCCGCGCCACATCCGCCCCATACAACTGAGCCAATATCTCACGCCGGTCGCCATTCCCGTGTGTCCGCAGCACAGTTTTTCCGTCTTGCAGCAGCTCAAAACGCACCTGCGGATAGGCTAAGGCATAGCGCGTCACCAGCGTGTTGATTTGATTGCGCTCGGTCATATCTGACTTGAGGAATTTCAAGCGCGCTGGGACGTTGTAAAACAGTTCCTCGACACGAATGACCGTTCCGACCGGGATGCCGGTTGAGGTGACGACTCCGCCGGCTCCGCCTTCGATCAACAGGCGTGCTCCGACCTCGGCGCTCTGATCGCGTGAAATGACCGTCATACGGGATACCGAGCCAATCGAGGCTAACGCCTCGCCGCGGAAACCCAGCGAGCGAATATGGAATAAATCTTCGGCGGTGCGTAATTTACTGGTGGCATGCCGCGTGACCGCCAGTGGCAGGTCGTCCGGAGTGATTCCACTGCCATTGTCGGCAATTTCGATGACCTTATGGCCCGCCTGCTCTACGCGTATAGTGATCGAGGTTGCGCCGGCGTCCAGCGCGTTTTCCAGAATTTCCTTGACCACTGAGGCTGGGCGTTCAACTACCTCGCCGGCAGCAATTTGAGATGCAACGTCGTCAGCCAATATTCGGATCGCCATAAATTACCTCTGCGTGTGATTATACCTGAGCCAGGCGTAAGCACGTCTGCTGCGCAAAAGAATAATAGTTTGCTTAGAATTCCCTCCATTCGCAGGCGAAGCATCGCTAGCTAAATCGGTTTCGTGTATACTCAGGGCATGACGCTTGATTACCTGATCTTCGACCTGGATGATACGCTTTATCCGCCCACCAGCGGCGTGTGGGATGCCATCGGCGAGAGGATTAATCAATTTTTACTGGACAACCTGAAACTCGCGCCAGCCAGGGTCAATGAGGTTCGCCAGCATTTGTATAACACCTACGGCACTACCTTGCGCGGGCTGCAAACTGAACACGGCATTGACCCGTATAAATATTTAAATTACGTGCATAACATCCCGTTGGAGACTTTTTTGCAGCCAAACCCAGTCTTGAAACGTATTCTGAAACAAATTTCCACCCGCAAGGTGATTTTTACCAATGCGGACCAGAATCATGCCCTGCGAGTGCTGGCTCAATTGCAGCTGGATGGTATTTTCGAACGCATCATCGACGTCATGGATGTTACCCCATTCTGCAAACCACAAACTGAGGCTTTTGAAATAGCTTTGCGTTGGATTGGGAATCCCGACCCAGCCCGCTGTGTGGTGATTGAAGATTCAATCAAAAACATCCAGACCGCCCGCGAGATGGGCTTCAAAACCATTCTGGTTGGCTCGCATAATGGAAATGCCAAAGCTGCCCATGCCCAGCTCGAATCGCTCGAAGATCTGCCCCTACTAACTGATCTTCCATTCCTCGAAGGAATTTGGAGGGCTTCATGAAAGAAATTACCCCCATCGGCTGGGCTTTAATCGGTGTGGTCACTCTGGTTGTACTGTCCAGCTATTGGAGTTTGCTCTCTTTGCTGCGCAAGAAAACTAAAAACCCCGATCAACCCTCCTGGACAAAATCCTGGCGTGCATTATCCAATCCCTTTGAAGCAGAAAACCGTCAGATGGACCAACTTTCAAAAGAGGTAGCTGCGCTCGAACACCCGCCGAAAGAAGAAAAACCTCAGACATAATATTGTGCAAAGACATATCGGCGCTTTCACAACTTCATCGCAAAGCCTAACAACCTCACTTTAGCAGTAAATATTTCTCATTGGAGAATGATATGGAATCGAAAATTATACGCGTCGTCGTCATCGCCTTCTTCGCTGTATTAATTATGGTGGCGAGTTTTGCCGGTGGCGTTTTCGCGGGGATTAACCTTCCAGACAACTTAAGTTTACCGTTCAGTATTGGCCGAGTTGAGCCGACGCAAAGCGTCGTGACCCCCGAAGTCAACGCCACGCCGGTGGACCGCGATACCCTCTTTCAACCCTTCTGGCAGGCCTGGGACCTGATTCACAAGCAGTACGTCGATCAACCAGTCGATGATGAACAGCTGATGCGCGGCGCGATTAGCGGCATGCTGGATTCACTCGGCGACCCCTACACCGGTTATATGGATCCCGACCAATTCCGGCAGGCGAACGCTCCGCTGGAAGGTGAATATGAAGGCATCGGCGCCTGGGTCGATCCCACCGGAGAATTTTTAACCATCATCAGTCCGATGGAAGGCTCCCCCGCTGAAGCTGCCGACCTCAAGAGCGGCGACCAGATCATCGCGGTGGACACCGTCAGCGTGGTTGGCAAGGACCCCAACCTGGTGTTGCGTGAGGTGCTCGGCCCAGCTGGCACATCGGTAGTATTGACCATTCAGCGTGAAGGAACCGAAGCCCCATTCGATGTCAGCATCATCCGCGAAAAAATCGTGATTCCGCTGGTCACCAGCAAGATGCTCGACAATAACATCGCTTACTTGCAGGTGTTGCAATTTGGCGATAAGACCGAAGCGGATGTACGCACCGCACTCAGAGACTTACTGAAGAACGACCCTAAAGGCTTGATTCTGGATCTTCGCAATGACCCGGGCGGCTTTTTGGATACCGCCATCGGCGTGACCTCGCAATTTATTGGTGACGGTGTGATCATGTACGAGGAGCACGGATCCGGCGAGAAAGTTACTTTCACTGCCCGGTCAGGCGGCCTGGCACTGGAAATTCCGTTGGTGGTGCTGGTCAATGAAGGCTCTGCCTCTGCCTCAGAAATCACTGCCGGGGCCATCCAGGATCGCGGACGCGGCACACTGGTGGGTACCACCACCTTTGGCAAAGGCACGGTCCAATCCTGGTCGACGCTGGTTAACGACCAGGGTGCCGTCAAAGTGACCATTGCCCACTGGCTTACCCCCAACGAGCGCCAGATTCACGGCATTGGGCTGACACCGGATGTGGTCGTCGAATTGACTGAAGAAGATGTGGCAGCCGAACGCGACCCGCAGCTAGACAAAGCCGTGGAGCTATTACTCGCTGGTCCGCAATAAATCAAACCCGCAGCGACGGATTCTCCGGTAGGAGCGATAGTTTGAACTGCATGGCACCGGTCTCAGGTGGCGCGTTCGCTCCATCTCTAGTAGGCTGCGTCTACTGGCCTGATAGGCGCTTCAGTCGCCAGGGTGTCAATTTATCGGATATAATCGCAGGCAGTCCGGCGGATAAAGCCGATTTACAGATCGGGGATAGCATCACAACGATGTGGCATCCCCATCGATGAGACCCACCCAAGTTTGAATACCCTGCACAGTATCGTTCCTGATTAGGAAGTGGAAGTAAAATTCTATCGTAACAATCAAATTCGAACTGTTACCATAGTCTTGACCGAATCCCGATAAACTGCAAGAACCTAATCTTTGAAAAAATTCGTCGTAGCCCTCATCCTCCTGCTTGCCATCATATTTTTGATCGGCAGATACTCCGAACTTCGTCAGGTCGGCCTTGTTTTGCAAAAGGCCAATATCTTTTATATCAGCCTTGCAATTCTGGTTGAGATTGCCTGGTTTTTCGTGATGGGCAGGTCTTTCCAGACTCTTTACCACATCCTTGAGATAGATAAAAAAATAATCCCATTGACCCGCATGGTGGCTGCGGTTAATTTTGTCAACATCGTGGCTCCCAGCGCTGGCGTGAGCGGTTTAGCTGTGATTTATACAGATGCGATGAAGAACGGTCATTCTCCAGCCAGGGTGACGGTTGGCAGCCTGCTGTTTTTGCTCTTCGACTATTTTGGACTGCTATCCGTTATTTTCGTTGGCCTGATCATCCTTGGTTTTTACGACAAACTTAACTTTACCGATGTGCTGGCCTACCTGGTCTTTCTGGTTTTCGCCATAGCCCTGGGCGGTCTGCTTTATCTGGCCTCCCGATCCGAGACGCGACTCATCAAAGTGGTGACCTTTTTGGCCCGCGGTATGAATACCCTGGCAAAACCATTTCGCAGACGAAAGATTGTTAGCGAGGAACGCGCAACGATGTTTGCCCAGGAGATCGTGGAAGGCGTCAATGCCCTGAAACATGTTCGCCGCGGTTGGCTGCGCCCTTTAGTCCTGACCATCATTAACAAGCTGCTGCTGGTTAGCATCCTCGGCATCGTGTTCCTTGCGTTTAACGTTCCCACATCCTTAGCCATCATCATCGCCGGATTCAGTATTGCCTACCTGTTTGTCATCGTTTCACCCACTCCAGCCGGTGTTGGGATCGTCGAGGGCGTCATGACTCTCGGTCTAAAATCTCTTGGCATTCCTTTGGAAGCAGCTGTGGTGGTGACGATGGCTTACCGGGCGGTCACGTTTTGGTTCCCGCTGCTATTGGGGATGATCTCATTCCGCACCCTCCACCGGGTATAAGTTGCACATTTATTCTGCTTTACCACTTTTGCCCGGCTTAATTGACAGGATTGCCACACACGGGTATAATCAACCCTTGCTGAAATTTGACCTTTGGGAGAAAAGTTAATGGAAAATCCCGTCGTATCGGATAGCACGACCCCCGAAATTAAACCAAAAACAAAATTTACCGGGAAAGTGCTAAAAACCCTTCTGGCTGGCGCTGTCATTGATATTGGCGTTGGCAAACCGGCAGTGATCCACGTATCGCAACTGGTTTCGCCCACCGGCCAGGCCATAAAAAGTGTTAAAGATGTATTACTTGAAGGCCAGGAAGTCGAAGTCTGGGTTCGCAAGGTCAAGGAAGATCGCATTGAATTGACCATGATGAAGCCGCTTGAGTTGGACTGGCACGAAATCAAGAAAGACATGGTTGTCAAAGGCAATGTGGTGCGTGTCGAAACCTTCGGCGCTTTCCTTGAGATTGGCGCAGAACGCCCAGGCTTGATTCACATCAGTGAACTGGCCCACGGTTATGTCCGCACGCCTGGCGACGTCGTCAAAGAAGGCGATGAGCTGGAAGCCCAGGTGATCGATGTCAACAAAAAGAAGAAGCAAATCAAACTCAGCCTGAAATCGCTCCAACCCGAGCCGGTCAAGGAAGAAGTTGAATTCGCTGCTCCCGAGAAACGCACCGACAAACGCCGCAAGAAAGACACCAAGCGCAAAAGAGGTGATGAAGGCTACATGTCGTCTGAGGAAATCGCTGCTCTGAGCGGCAATGCCTCCGCGCAGGAAGCCGAACCGACCGCCATGGAAGTCGCCATCCGCGAAGCCATGGAAAAGGCCAAATCTCGCAAAGTCGAGCCAAAAGCCAAAAAAGTGAAAGCTGCTGCCCTGCAAGCTGAACAGGAAGACCTGTTGGCTCGCACGCTGGAAAACAAGGCTGATTCTACGCACTAGGTTTGGCAGGAATTTAGCAAATATCGGTTTTACCGCTTCATTGCACTTTCAAACGCTGTAAAGCCATCTGGCTGCAATAATCTCGCAAAGTTCAAACCGGTTGATACTACTAAAAGTGTGATCCGGTGGTTTCAGCAACCTCATTTCGAACCATCACTGCCTGGCGTATCAACCAGGCAGTTTTAGTTAAAGTGACTTTTATCCGACTCGTTTTGACCGTGTTTGTGATAAACTATTACTGTTAAATAGCATTTCCGGTGCGACCGGGTGGAAACAATCGACCTGTTCTTCCTCCCGGCTTTTTATTTGAAAGGACTGACTACGGCACCTGGCGTTTCACCAAATTGCAAGTCAATTCGCATTTTCCCGGAGGGAGGCGTCGGTTCATCGGCCCTCCCTCCGCCGCTTAAAAAATCTATTTTTCGATTACCGGAGGAATAATGCCCACGAAATATATTTTTTACACCGGTGGTGTGGTTAGTTCGGTTGGCAAAGGAGTTACGGCTGCTGCGACCGGCCGCTTGCTCAAAGAACGCGGCTTCAATGTGGTGGTACAGAAGCTCGACCCCTACATCAATGTTGACCCCGGCACCATGAGTCCCTATCAACACGGCGAAGTCTTCGTTTTGGACGACGGCGCCGAAACTGACCTTGACCTGGGGCATTATGAGCGGTTCATAGACATTCACCTGAGCAAGGTTTGCAACATGACCACGGGTCAGGTGTATGCAGAGGTCATTGGCAAGGAGCGCCGCGGCGATTTCCTGGGCGGCACCATTCAAGTCATTCCGCACATCACCAATGAGATCAAACGGCGCATCACGCAGGTTGCCAAATCCACCGGTGCCGAAATTGTGCTGGTGGAAGTCGGCGGCACAGTCGGCGACATTGAAAGCCTGCCATTCCTCGAGTCTTTACGCCAGCTGCGCGGCGATCTGGGACGCGAAAATACTCTTTTTATCCACGTCACCTGGCTGCCGTACATTGGCGCCACTGGCGAGTTGAAAACCAAGCCAACGCAGCATTCGGTTGCCGAACTGCGCTCCATCGGCATCAATCCGGATATGGTGGTTGCCCGCTCCGACTACCCGGTCGACCGCGGCATTATCGATAAGCTGGCTTTGTTCTGCGACGTTGAAAAACGCGCGGTTGTGCCCATGGTGACCAGCAAAAATCTCTACAACGTCCCGCTGCTGCTCGAAGAGAACGGCATCGCTGAGTTCATACTGGAGAAGTTTGGGCTGCAAGCCCGCTGCGAACCCGATTGGACCGAATGGAAGCGTCTGGTCGCGCAGGTGGAAAAAGAACGCCCAAGTGTCCGCATCGCGCTGGTCGGAAAATATGTGGAATTGCATGATGCCTACATGAGCGTGCGCGAGTCGCTCAATCATGCTGCACTGCATTTAGGCGTCAACGTCGAGATCGATTGGATCCATTCGTCAGATCTGGAACGCGGTAAGTATTTGGATGTGGTTAACGCCGCCGATGGGATATTAGTGCCAGGCGGTTTTGGCAGCCGCGGCATCGAGGGCAAGATTTTAGCAGCCCGGGTAGCCCGTAATCAGAAAATTCCCTACCTGGGACTGTGCTTGGGCATGCAGTTGATGGTGGTGGAATTTGCCCGCCATGCGCTGAACGACGAGACCGCCAATTCGACCGAGTTTGAACGCTCCACCCAACATCCGGTCATCGACCTCATGCCGGATCAGCATCAAATCACCGACATGGGCGGCACCATGCGCCTGGGCCTCTACCCCTGTGACTTACAGCTCGGTACCTTGACCAAGACCGCCTACCAGCAA
>DATBWK010000139.1:0-25201 GCA_036514835.1 Bellilinea sp. | reverse complement strand
GCCGCGTTGAATGTATCCATACGCGGTGGTCGGAGCGGTTGGCGTGATTCCCAGGGTTACCAGCTTGCTCTCGCGCGCAACCTGGGCTGCCACGCGCAGCAGCTTCTGAAAATACGGGATATTTTCAATAAAATGGTCGGCTGTCAAAACCGCCATCACTGCTTGAGGATCCCGTTTTTGTAATACGGTGGCTGCCAATCCAACCACTGAGGCAGTTCCACGCGGCATGGGCTCCAGCAGATAGTTTTCGGCCGGTATTTCTGGCACCTGTTTCTGCAGCTCGACGGCTTGCTCCGCCACCGTCACCACCAAGATACGTTCCGGTGGAAATAGGCCATCCAACCGGTCGCAGGCCATTTGAAACAACGAGCGCTGCGTTCCAAGACGGATCATTTGTTTGGGCCGGTTCGCACGCGACAAAGGCCACAGGCGGGTGCCGCCCCCGCCAGCCATGATTACGGCGTAATAATTAGTGTTCATAATCCCCTGTGTAATATTCTGCTGCCTCATCATGAATGGTGCCGTAGGTCATACTGCCGGCATTGTGCACCAGCCCTTTGAGTTCCATCATCGCCAGCGAAGCGGATACCACCGCCACAGGCAATCCCGTCAAAAAGCTGATTTCGTCCACCGACATGGTCCCTTCGGCGATCACTTTGATGATTTGCACCTCGGTGGCGTCTGCCGGTAAAGCTTTACGGGCCATTTTCCGGGTGTTTACCTGCTCCAGGTTCAGTACTTCCAGCAGGTCTTCGGGTTTAAGGTATGGCCTTGCGCCATTTTGAATCAATAAATTGGTGCCTCTGCTGTTGGGTGCGGTGATATTCCCCGGCACCGCCAGCACATCTCGGTTTTGATCCGCTGCAAAGGATGCCGTGATCAATGCTCCGCTGGTCTCGCCAGCCTCGATCACCACCACTGCCAGCGCCAATCCGGAAATGATTCGGTTGCGCGGCGGGAAATTGGTGCTTTCCGGAGCTGTCCCCGGCGGATAGTCGCTCAGCAATGCACCGGATTGGGCAATGTCTTCAGCCAGATGTTGATTTTCCGGCGGGTAAATGCGGTCCACACCGCTGCCAAGCACCGCCAGCGTCCTGCCGCCTGCCTGGAGCGCGGATCGATGAGCAATGGCGTCCACACCGCGTGCCAAGCCGCTCACAACCGTGATCCGGTTGCGCGCCAGAAAGGCTGCCAGCTCCTCGGTCACCGCGCGTCCGTAAGCCGTCACCCGCCGCGTGCCGACGATGGCAACCGCGGTTTCATCGCCGGGCACCACCTCGCCTTTTTGGTAAAGCACCGGCGGCGGTTGGTCGATCTCGCGCAGCATCCGTGGGTATTCTTCGTCGTCCCACGTGAGTGCCTGGATCCCATTGGCTACCATGCGTTCCCAGATTTGTTCGAGATTGATCTGGCTCCGCACCCGCGTCAGGTTTTCGATAATGCGTCCGCTCAAGCCGAGGGATTGAAATTTGCTCAGCGGCGCTTCCCAGGCAGCCTTCAAATCGCCGTCGAAGGCATCCAGCAATGCCCGCAAGCGCACTGCCCCAATACCTTTGACAAAGTTAAATCCAATCCAGTAGGCTTTTGGATCCATCCTGGCAGGCCTTTTTATCCCCACTCGGGCAGTGTGACCTTGATCACCTGCTGCGCTAAATTAATCTCCAGGATAAATTCGTCCACTGCCGGGATCAGATGCTCCTCGCCGTTAGGTCCCTTGACGACGTACACGTCATTGGCTTTCGTCTCGAGAATATCATCCAAAATCCCGATTTCTTCACCGTCTTTATTGACTACACGCAATCCAATGAGTTGGTGATGGTAATACTCCCCCTCAGGTAATGCCGGAATTTCTGCTGCGGAGATGTAGACGTTTTGGTTGCGTAAATCAGCAGTTGATTCGGGGCTGTCGTACCCCTCGAAGCCGATAATAATTTCTTTATTTTTCGGTCGAAGGTTGCGAACCACCAGGGGACGGTGACTTTCTCCGATTAATAGCGTTTTCCCCGGAACCAGCCGTTCCGGAAAATCGGTATACACATCCATGATAACGTCGCCGCCCAGACCGTGCGAGCGGCGCAGCAATCCGATCACCAAGAATACAGGCTCGCCCGGGGGCGGCGAGCCTGTCTGTTTCTTTTTCGGGTCTGACGTCGGCGAGCCCATGCCTAACGGGGCTCCAGAACGTCCAGATTGGCCTGCTTGCCTTCACGGGCTGCGGCTACACGCAATAAAATGCGCATGGCGTTGGCTACCCGGCCGCTCTTGCCGATCACGCGGCCCATGTCTTCCTTGGCTACCGAAAGTTCAAGGCGGACTTTACCGCCCAGGCGTTCTTGCACAACGTCTACCTGAGTCGGGTCATCCACCAACGAACGCGCGATGTATTCGATCAACTCCTTCACGATTGCTCCTTTCAACCTGACCGGTCTTGCGAACGGCCTGAATAATTCAGGTTTACAGAGGACTTAGTTCGTCTTGGTGTTGACCTTGCGGTTGGCGTAGTAAGCTTCTGCTTCTTTGAGGACAGTTTCAGCGGCTTCACCGCCCTTGACGCGCTCGTAGCGTTTGTCGAGACCGACGCTCCTGAACAGCATGCCTACTGACTCTGACGGCTGTGCGCCGTTATTCAACCAGTGATACACACGTTCTTCATCCACCTGGAAGGTGAAAGGTTCTGTGCGCGGGTTGTAAGAACCCAGAATCTCGAGGAAGCGCCCGTCGCGGGGGCTTTCTTTATCAGCCGCAATAATGCGGTAGCTGGGTTGACCTTTTAATCCAACGCGGCGTAAACGAATTCGAACCATTTTAAGACCTATCTCCTGTTGCTAATATGAACTGTACGAATCTTACCATAGGGTGACCATATCAGTGGAAAGTTCATTGAGGGGCGCTGAAGGGGCGCTAACTCTCCGCTAAAAGTTCTACCCAAACAGGCGTGGCATTCCACGCCCGCCCGTTTTCTGTATTGTTTTAAACATCCTTTGGGCATCCCGGAATTGCTTAAGCACCCGGTTGACGTCCTGGACTTCGGTGCCAGACCCGCGGGCTATGCGCCGCCGCCGGCTGGCATTCAGTATATCAGGATTACGGCGTTCTTTCATAGTCATCGAGGACAAAATGGCTTCGGTGACCTGTAAAGACTTTTCAGCTTCGTCCGGAGAAATATTGCGCGCCATCTGCCCCATTCCGCCTGGCAGCATCTCCAGCACCTTGGCAAATGGTCCCATCTTGCGCAGCTGCTTGAGCTGGCTGGCAAAATCCTCCAGCGTGAACTGCCCGGACATCATTTTTTCGGCCTGATCGCGTGCTTCTTTCTCGTCCATCGCCGATTCGGCTTTTTCGATCAAACCCAGCATGTCGCCCATGCCGAGAATGCGCGAAGCCAACCGGCCTGGGTCATAGGCTTCGATGGCATCGATGCCTTCGCCTGTTCCAAGGAATTTGATCGGCACGCCAGTGACGCTGCGGATGGAAATTGCTGCCCCACCGCGCGAATCTCCGTCCATTTTCGTCAGCACCAGCCCGGTAAGGGAGACGGAGTCGCGAAAGCCCTCTGCGATATGCAAGGCTTCCTGACCAATCATCGAATCGACCACCAGCAGGATTTCATTGGCTGGCACCTTGCGGTTGATGGAACGCAACTCCTCCATCAGGACATCGTCCAGCTGCGACCGGCCGGCGGTGTCGATGATCAAAGCTGTCACGCCGCCTTTTTGCGCCCGGTCAAAGGCTTTGGCTGCCAGTTCCGGCGGCTTAATGCCGTTCTCGGTAAATACCGGCACCCCGATGCGTTCGCCCAGCGTTTGCAGCTGCTTAATGGCAGCCGGACGGTACGGGTCGCCTGCCACCATCTCCACCCGCTCACCTTGCGAGCGCAGTTGAGAAGCGATTTTCGCCGCGGCAGTTGTCTTGCCCGAGCCTTGCAAACCGACCATCATGATGACCCGCGGTTTGGCGCCGCTGAGGTTCAAACGGGCAGGTTCGCCTAGCGTAGCGATTAATTCCTCATGGACGATTTTGATGACTTGTTGAGCCGGGTTTAGCGCGCGGGATACCTCGTGCCCAATGGAGCGTTCTCGTACCCGCGCCACGAAATCTTTGACCACACTGTAATGCACGTCCGCTTCGAGCAGTGCCAGACGCACTTCGCGCATAGCTAAATCAACATCCTGTTCCGAAAGCTTACCGCGCCGGCGCAGCTGCTGAAAAACTTGCTCTAGTCTTTGGGTCAGCGATTCAAACACACGTCACCTTAATGCACCACAAATGGACACCCCTTTCCGGGGCGTAGCCAGGCCAAATTTTAGCCGGGATTAACCAGATGGTCAAGGGAAAGGGCAAAAACCATTTTGCCGCTCAAAACCAGTGCTTACGTGCCAAGTAGGCGTAACTTTTCTTCATTAATTGGGTTAAAACACTTGATAATTGTGACAAGTTCACACCGTTCCCGCCAAGGAGGCGCCCATGTCCAAAGTTGCCATCGTGACCGACAGTACATCCAATCTCCCCGACGATTTAGTATCCCAGTACTCCATTCATACCATTCCCCTGCAACTGATTTGGGCTGGAGACAATTACCGGGACGGGCTGGATATCACACCGTTGGAATTTTATACGCGGTTAAAGACGGCTAAAGAGATGCCGAGCAGTTCGCAACCCTCACCCGCCGATTTTCAGCGTGTTTATACTGAATTGCTTGAGCAGGGATATGACATTGTCAGCATCCATATTTCGTCCAAACTCTCCGGTACACTCGATTCCGCCATCCAGGCCAAAAATACCCTCGGCACAGATCGGATCGCGTTGATTGATTCCGCAAGCGCTTCCATGGCACTTGGATTCTTGGTCCTGACAGCCGCCCGGGCTGTTAGAGATGGCGCATCTTTTGATGAAGTCGTCCGCATCACCGAAAGCGCCGTTCCGCGTACCGGTGTATTCTTCGTCGTCAGCACCCTGGAATTCCTTCACCGCGGCGGGCGTATTGGCGGAGCCGCAGCCTTCCTTGGGACCGCCCTGGGATTAAAACCGATTTTAATGGTCAATAACGGCCGGGTGGATGCTAAAGAGAAAGTACGCACGATGAATAAAGCGCTTAATCGCGTGACAGATATATTGGTTGAAAACGTTGGTTCCCAAAAAATCCACCTCTCCGTTTTGCATGCCAATGCACCCGACGAAGCTGAACTCCTGTTGCAAAATGCCAAAGACCACCTCCCGCCGGGTTCCATTGTGGAGTCCCTCATCACCCCCGTCAGCCCAGTAATCGGCACGCACACCGGCCCGGGTACCGTTGGCTTTGCCTATATGCTCGGCGATTAACCTCTCGAACTCGTCTTCTTTATCCCCCTCCCCGGTCAGAATTTCACGACCGGGGATTTTTATACCGCCAAACTTCCTCATATTCTCTGACACTACTCCTCTCTTCCGCGTGGGGGTCGCAACGCACGTGAGATTTTGCTACAATATCCATCATCACAACATTCCCAAATCAAAATCATCGGAGCGTGATCCCATGCGAAATTACCCCAGCGTTGGCGTCCAGGCAGCTGATATCCTCCTTCCCAAACAAGGGCTCGATCCGCATAAATGGGCGACGATTGCCTGCGACCAATTCACTTCCCAGCCGGAATATTGGCAGAAAGTTGCGGACACCGTGGGGACGGCTCCATCCACCTACAACCTGGTCCTCCCGGAAGTATTCCTTGGTACTCCGGATGAAGTTGAGCGTATTCAACTCTCGCAGCACAAGATGCGCGAGTACGTTAATCAATCCTTGCTGGACACCCACACCGGTCTGGTCTATGTCGAACGCAGCGCCTTGGGCAAGCTTCGCCGCGGCTTGATGCTGGCGCTCGATCTGGAAAATTACGATTATAACAAGGGCTCACAGACGCTCATTCGGGCTACGGAAGGCACAATCCTTGACCGCTTGCCGCCGCGTATGCGCATCCGTGAAGGTGCCATCCTTGAAATTCCGCATATCCTGGTGCTGATCGATGATCCGGATTGCTCGGTCATCGACCCGATCTCAGCTGAGGCTGATTCACTGCCGTTGTTATACGATTTTGATCTGATGCAGGGCAGTGGTCACCTCACTGGCCGGCTGGTTAATGACCTGGCGTTGGAGCGTCAGGCTATTGCTGCGCTGGAGCGCCTGGCCTCTCCCGAGGTGTTTTATCCAAAATACAATGTGACCGATGAATGCGGTGTGCTTCTATTCGCGGTGGGGGATGGCAATCACTCGCTGGCGACTGCCAAGGCCATTTGGGAGAAGATCAAACCGATGGTTGGGATGAATCACCCAGCCCGTTATGCGCTGGTAGAAATCGAGAACGTCCATGATAATGGGCTGCACTTTGAACCTATTCACCGGGTATTGTTTGAGTGCTGCAACAAACCCAAAACCGTGATGAGCAACTTCTTCGGCGACACTTTGCGCTTCGAACGGTGTGAATCACCCGAAGAAATGATCGAAAAAGTTGAAGCATTCGCCGGTCACGAACACGTGATTGGAATGATCACGCCGGATGGCGCCGAGTTAGCCTTCATAAGCAACCCGGTCGCGAATCTACCGGTTGGTACGCTGCAAACCTTCCTGGATGATTGGATCAAACAGGGCAGCGCCGGGAAAATTGACTATGTTCACGGTGGGGAAGTAGTGATTGCGCTTGCCAGCCAACCCGGGAATTGCGGCTTTTACTTGCCTGCCATGCCAAAAAGCGGCCTGTTCAAGACGGTCATTTTGGATGGCGCTCTGCCGCGTAAAACCTTCTCGATGGGCGAAGCCGTGGAGAAGCGTTTTTATATGGAAGCCCGGCGCATCGCCTGAAGCTGACCCATGCCGCGTTTTAACCCGCTCCACCCCATCGACGGTGCCGCTGAACCCGCTCAGGTTCGTTTTACTGACCTGCATGTCGAACCCTGGGCTGATAATAGCAAAGTCCGTGTGCACATGCGGCTGACGCCTTTCGTCAAACCGCCAGATTTGCACGCTGTATTGACGGATGCCCAATCGAACGAGGTTGCCAGCGTTTCCATAATTGAAAACGTTGATTTCGACCTGGTGTTTACCCTGCATATTCGCCCGCCGACGGCGCAAGGGCCTTTCACCCTGATCGGCCGAATCGAATATGAGGAAACCGGCCAGGTCGATGAGCGTTCAGTGCATTTCAAGCTGCCTGAAGATTAATTTCAGCGTCCATATCTACAATTTGCGCGCCCGGATTTGGTTTTTTCCCGGAGCGGATATATAATCGCATCAGTGTAAATGCTGCGGGGTTATTGCACGTATTGGTTGCATGGTTGTTCCATTACTGCCAGGGTCTTTACAATCCTGTTATTTATGACCATTTTGCACATGTGTTTACCCGCTGCCTCCAACGGGATGCTAAAATGGTTGCGATATTGGTATTTTTAATTTCCTCTGACTCCCTGCGAATTTCGTCTTTTTTCCGCCAGTGACTCATTCGGTCGATAACAAACCCAGGTTCAATAACCGCTGGCTGCTCATTCTGGCGCTCATCGGTCTGATCGCGGCTGCCTGGGTGTTTTGGCCTGAAAAGCCCCCGGGGACTGCCTTCGCGACCGGCACGCTGTCGCCTTCCACTTCGATTCCAACCGTGACCACCCAGCCTACTTCCACCGTGACCTTCAGCCCAACGCCAACCGTGGCGGATAGTCCCATTGCCAGCGACGCAGACAACCCTTATCCGCACGGTCTGATCATATTATCGCTCTCGGACGGCTATTACCGCCACCTTTTTGCATACCACCCGCAGGATTTGCAGTTCACCCGCCTGACCGACCACCCCTGGGATGATATTGACCCAGCCATCAGCCCGGATGGCAGCCGGATGGCGTACGCCTCGCGCCGCAACGGATTTTTTGACATCTATGTATTTGATTTTGCCAGTGGGCAATCTATTCGCATCACCGACACCCCGGCCTATGACGGAAAGCCGACCTGGTCGCCGGACGGTCAGTGGCTGGCGTATGAATCCTACCAGAGCGGCAATTTGGACATTTATATCCAATCATTGGCCGATTTAGCCCAGCCTGCCATACGATTGACCGATGACCCGGCTACGGATTATGGCCCGGACTGGTCGCCGGCAGGCAGCTTGCTGGCTTTTACATCGCTTCGCAGCGGCGAACCGGAAGTCTGGACCGTCTCGCTGGATCAAACCGAGAACCGATTCAAGAATCGCAGCCGTAATCCATCCGCGGCGGACAGCGCTCCAGCCTGGTCGCCAGATGGACAGCAGCTAGCCTGGACTTCCAGGCAGGATGGCCTGGATCAGGTGGTCGTTGCGCCTGCTATCGATCAGGGATCCGCGCCAATCGCCCTGGGTGCCGGGAAAGATCCCATATGGGATCCCGCAGGCAGCCAAATTTTGATCCAGATAATCGCCGCGGAAACCGTTTCTATGGCTGGTTACAACCCAAACAACGTTCAAATGACCCTGCCTGTTCTGCCAATGCCTTCTGAATTCCATGGCGCAGACTGGCAACCCGGCGCCTTTGCCGGAAATCTGCTGCCATTCCTCCTGGCCGTGTCTGGCCCGCCGACTACTCCCCTGGCTTCCATTACCGTCAATCAGTCCACTGATTCCGCCACCGGCCGCATTGGACTGGTGGCCCTGACCGGAATTACTGCTCCCTTTGCCTATCTATCCGATTCAGCCGACGAATCCTTCTACGCCTTGCGTCAGGAAATTGCCCGGGTCTCCGGCTGGGACGTGCTGGTGAATTTGCAAAACGCCTTCCTGCCGGTGACCGAACCTGCCCTCCCCGGCACCAGCGACGATTGGCTGGTGACTGGTCTGGGCATTGCCATCAATCCGCTGCCCTATCAGGCGGGATGGATGGCGATCCAGCGCGAAGATCTAAGCGGTCAGACGTACTGGCGGTTATTTATTTATGCCCGCTACCAGGACGGATCGATGGGCGAACCGCTGGCAGCACCAGTTTGGGATTTGGAAGCCCGCTCCAGTGGCGACCCGCAATTGTACGAACAGGGAGGCGCCGTCGGCAGTGTGCCAACCGGTTACTGGATTGACTTCACCGAATTGGCCGCGCGTTTTGGCTGGCAGCGGCTGCCGGCTTTTAGCAATTGGCGCACCTATTTCGCAGGCGCCCGCTTCAATCAATTTGCCTTCACTGGCGGCAGGAATTGGGAAGCCGGCATGCAGCTGCTTTACCCGCCGGAGCTGGTCAATCAGCCAACCCAAATTCCCACGTTGACCTCGGTGCCTTCCAGCACGCCCCCGCCGTTGAACAGGCTGACGGCAACCGCCCAGGCTACTCCCTGGGTCCCGCCAATCAATCTTGAACCACGCCCAACCTGGACGCCCCTGCCCGGAGAGATTTTTCCATGAGCCGCCGCGACCTGGCTTGGAAAGCAATCAGCATCATGAGCGGGTTGAGCTGGCTCTTCCTGCTGGCAGGCTGTGCTCCCACACCTGCCCAGGCAGTGGTCATACCCACAGTGCACCCAGCAGTTGCCGAACCTGTCAGCGAACTACCGCCGTCTCCACAAGCCGAACTCCCGGCGTCCAGTCCGCTTGAACCGAAACCTGTTCCGGCTTCGGAAGAAGAACCCCTGCGGTTTACCTTTCCGACGCCCGCGGCAGAGCCTGTTTCAGCCTGGCGCCCGCCTCTGGTGCCGGTTCCCTGGGCAATGACTCCAAACGATCATTTTTACTTCAACCGGCCTATCGCCACGGACCAGGTCAACTGGCCTTCCGCCGACTACCGCTACGGCGATTTCTTCCCCGATTCTGAAATCATTCACACCGGCATTGACATTGGTGCTGACCGCGGCACGCCGGTGATCGCTGCTGCCTCTGGTAAAGTCACATGGGCTGGTGAGGGGTTGTACAAGGGCGGCAATGTGGAGGGTGATCCTTATGGAATTGCGGTCGCCATCCGGCATGATTTCAGCTATAACGACAAGGATATTTACACCATATACGCCCACATGGACCGCGTCGACGTGGTGGTTGGCCAGAAAGTGGAAGCCGGGCAGCAGGTCGGCATAGTCGGCAGCACCGGGAAAACTACCGGTCCGCATCTTCATTTCGAAGTCCGCATCGAAGACAACAGCTTCTTCTACACCCGTAATCCGGAATTATGGCTGGCTCCACCGCAAGGATGGGGTGTGTTAGTCGGAAAAATGATCGACCGCTATGGTTTCCCATTGCTGAAAATCAAAGTCAATGTCACCTCTGTCGATCAGAATCTAATCTGGCTGGGACGCACCTATGGTCCAACCAGTGTCAATAAAGACGACTATTACCAGGAGAACTTCGTTCTGAGCGATTTACCAGCCGGCGAGTACTGGCTGGATTTTCGCGTCAGGTGGAAAGACTATCGATACAAAATTAAAATTCAGCCCGGAATGGTTTCTTACTTCACATTCCTCGAGCGCCCCGGCACTTTCTCCGAAGTTCTACCGGACCCTGGCAGCCTAAGCCAGTTCAGCCCGGTCGATCCGGAGACAATCACCAACCCTTGACAATTCAGACAACAACCCTGAAAATGCAAGACGTCGGTTACCCGGCGACCCCCTGAACCCGTTTTTGGGCAATCATGGTATATTTTTGCATTTATATGCAATTTGGAGGAAAGTTCGATGTTCGGAAATCGTAAATTCGTTGGGGCATTGCTGTTGACAGTTGTGCTCGCCCTTACCCTGGCAGCCTGCCAGTCAGCCAATAAAACCCCCACCACCAGTCCTGAAATGGTATACACCCAGGCAGCCCAGACAGTGTCTGCCGGCCTTACGCAGACCGCGGTACTGCTGCCAAGTTCCACCAGCACTCCGACGCTGGCGCCAACCAACACAAAGGCTCCCACCCAGGCAGCCACGGCGACGTTAAGCGTTTCGGTCACGCCGCTGGTGCAAAAATCGCCAACCCGCTCTGCCGGACCTGACAAAGCCGAATGGGTGGCGCAAAGCCCCGGAGACGGCACCATTTTGAACCCAGGCCAGGATTTCACGCTGGTTTGGACCGTGAAAAACACCGGCACCACCACCTGGACGACGGATTATCAACTGCGCTACTACCTGGTAGAGCAATCGCTGCGCATGGGCGCAATTGATATTAAATTTCCCAAAGAGGTCAAACCGGGTGAGTCTATGGATCTTTCCCTGTCGATGAAAGCCGTCTCGACCGCTGGCGATTTCACCACAATTTGGGTCATGACCAATAAAGAGGGCGCCAATTTCTATCCCTTAACCTTCAATTTCAAGGTTGGCGGCTCTGGCGCCACCGCAACGACCCAACCCACAGTAGCGACCACGCCTTAATAAGCGGACCCCCATGGAGACTGCTCCGGCATTCAGCGAGCTGCCCGTGGGACTAAAATCGGCCTTAAAAACCGAGGCATTACGCCTCGGTTTTTCGCTTTTCGGCGTTACGACACCTTCCCAACCCGCAACCTTCCCGGTTTATTTGTCCTGGCTGACGCAAGGGCGTCACGGCGAGATGACCTATTTATCTGCGCAACGGTCCATCGATCGCCGCGCCGACCCAACCTTGATCCTGCCGGAAGTGAAGAGTATCATCGTCCTCGGACTGCGCTACCCGCGTCCAGTTGACTTGCCCGGTCCAGCAGATATTGGGCTGTATGGACGGGTGGCCGCATATGCCTGGGGTGTCGATTATCACGAGTTGATTCCGCCCCGCTTACGGGAATTAGCCGCTTTCATCCAGGAAAAAACCGGCGGGACTGTTGTTTCAAAAGGTTATAGCGACACAGGTCCGATCTTGGAACGGGATTTAGCATCCCGTGCTGGTCTGGGTTGGATCGGCAAAAACACCTGCCTGATTGACCCGCAAACCGGGTCCTATTATCTCCTGGCGGAATTGTTCGTCAGCATGACATTGGAGCCCGACACCCCCTTCCAGACCGATCGATGCGGTTCCTGCCGCCGCTGCATTGAAGCCTGCCCGACGGAGTGCATTCTTCCCGACCGCACCATTGACGCCCGGCGCTGCATCTCCTACTTGACCATCGAGAACAAAGGTAGCATTCCAATAGATTTGCGCCCGCAAATCGAGAACTGGGTGTTTGGTTGCGACATTTGCCAGCAGGTATGCCCCTGGAACCTTCGCTTTGCCGCGCCAGCGTTCGCATCCGACCTTAATCCGCAGCCAAATAAAGCCAGCCCGAACCTAAGCACCGAACTTCACCTTACGCCGCAGGAATTTAATCGCAAATTTAAGCGTAGTCCCATTCAGCGTGCCAAACGTCGCGGTTATTTGCGCAATGTCGCCGTCGCACTGGGTAACTCAAAATCGCCTGAAGCCATCCAAGCTCTGGCGGAAACCCTCCAAACGGAAGCCGAGCCGCTGGTACGCGCCCATGCCGCCTGGGCGCTTGGTCAAATTGGCGGTCAGGATTCTCGAACTGTGCTGGAAGAATGTTCTCAAACCGAAGCAGACCAGCATGTGCTGACTGAAATTCAAGCGGCTTTGAATAATTTATCCAACCCGCTTTGACTGATCTCGGTCAATAAAAATGTCCCGCCAAAACACATTAGCGGGACATTTCCCAGATCATAAGCAGCTTTGATCAGCTGGTTGGCGCCAAAGTCGCGGTCGCGCCGCCAGGTGTTGGCGTCAGCGACGGCGCCCGTGTAGGCGTCGGGGTGACCAGATTCACCCGCACGATCAGCGTGTCTCCAACATTGATTTTGTTCATGTCGGTGATTTTATTCTGCAGCATGATATCGTCAACCGTGGAGTTGAACTCGCTGGCGATGCTAGCCAGAGTGTCGCCCGATTGGACTACGTAATTGATTTTGGTGCCGCGCGGCATATTGTCAGGCAGCGGAGTGGAAGTTGGCAGTGCCTGGCCCGGCGCCGGAATTAAAATGATATCTCCGGGGCGAATTGGGCAGGCGTTCGGCGCAAAATTATTCAGCGCCAACAGCACCAGCAAATCTACATCGTACGTCAGCGCCAGATCAAAACAGGTGTCGCCTTCCTTGACCGTGTATTCAAACGGACCGGATGGTGTGACGGTAACTGTCGGGGCGGATGTATTGGTGATGGTAGGCGTCAGCGATGCGGTTGGACTGGGTGTCATGGGCGTCACCGTCGGCGTGGCGCTGGCTGTCGGCGTTGCAGAAGAGAAGAGCCCCAATTTTGGCGCGTTCGGGCCAGTGAACCAGACCACAAGCAAGATGATCCCGATCAGGACCAACAGGATTGCGATCCCCCACACCATAAACGGCATCATCCGTTGGCGTTTTTTGTAGGAATCAATGATACTCTGCGGTGAGCTTTTTCCACTCATGTTTTTATTTTCCTATTCTTGGCGCCGGGAAGCATGTTCACCGGCAAATGTGGTTTTTCCATGAAATATTCAAATGGATTGACCTGGAAGGATTCTAACCGAAAAATCAACAAGGGACGATTCTCCGCCAGGTACTGGAATAAATTCGGCGTAGGATGGGATAAATATACCGATATTACCGTCAATAAAGGGGGGTTCTGTCAAGTTGTCAATTAGATAACACAACTCCGAAGAATATTGCAAGGAAAAACCGGGATATTCCTCAATTTCAAGCCTTTTCATTGAATAATCTTAAGAAATTGGCATTTACTTTGGCACTTACTAAACCAGGGGTATGTTATAATTTTTTTTACTTTTAATAATCCATATCGAGAAATGGAGATCCGGAAATGGAAATCTTGCACAACGAGTTGAAACGCTGCGACGTGATTAAAATTAATGGGCGTGTAGATAGCGCCACTGCACCGAAATTTGCAGAAACCGCGAATGAAATCGTTGAGGCTGGCCGTTTTCGTATAGTGGTGGATATGGATGATGTTGATTTCATTTCCAGCGCAGGGCTGCGCGTGTTAATTGGCACACAAAAAATTTGCCGGCGCTATAACCGGGGTGAAGTAGTCCTCGCCAACGTTCCTGCTACCATCATGGCTTCGCTCGAATTGGCAGGTTTTACTCCTCTTTTCAAGATTTTCAACGATGCCGTCGCCGCAGTTGGCAACTTTTAAGGCTGGTTACACTTGGGTGCCAACCGTGAAATTCCCTGGTCGGTATGACAGCCTGGCGAAAATAGCTGAACTGGTTCATAAAGCTTCCCAGGAATTCGGCCTTGAACCATTAGCCGCTTACGGGGTGGAAACCGCCGTGGATGAGGCCTGCTCGAATATCATCGAGCATGCATATGGCGGCGAAGGCAAAGGCACGATTGAATTTAATTACCGCATCGAAGGTGATTCCCTGGTCATTACCTTGCAGGATGATGGAAAAGGGTTTAACCCGAACAAAGTTCCGAAGCCAAAAATCAATGTGCCGCTGAAACAACGGCAAGGAAACGGCCTGGGGCTGTATTTTATGCACCAGTGGATGGATGAGGTTAGTTATCAATCAATCGGCAAGACCAATATCTTGACGATGATTAAGCGTAAAGGTTAACCCGCCCATGGCTGCAACCAGTCCGCATGGCTTTCCGGATTGGAAGCTTTTTCTGGAGCTGGGAGAGGCATTGCTGGCCTGCGATACTACCGTGGACCAGTCTGACCGAATTCGCCAGTTCATCTCCGATCATCTGCAAGCCGAAAGTAAAATCTGGTTTGCCAGGCCTGCTTACCCGCTCCCCGGTGAGCTGGATCTGCTGCTGTTGCCGGATGCTAAAGCGCCTGCCTTGGTGCGTAAAGCCTTTACCGATCAATCGGTTCACGTGAGCACACCGAGGACCGGAAGAAATTGTCATATTGCTTTGCCGTTGATTGCCCAGGGCTACCTGCTGGGCGTCCTTTTAGCCGAGCACGCCGCCAATGACCCCTTCTCTTCGGATGAAATAGCGATTCTGCAGGGTGTTGTGGACCACTCCGCGGTTGCATTGCAAACCACGCGCCAGATGAGCCTTAAGAACTGGCGTTTCGACCAATTAGCCCTGGTGCGTTCGGTCAGCGCCCGCATTGCCAACCAGCGCAACCTGGAAGAACTCTGTCGCCAGGTAACCGGATTGATTCAGGAAACTTTTGATTTTTATTTTGTTTCGATTTTCACCCTGAGTAATGAAGATGACACTCTCCATTTTCAGGCCAGCAGCGGTCCAGCCGGCCTTGACCTGCACGTCTGGGATCAAATTTCGGTTCATACCGGCGAGGGAATCATTGGAACCGTGGCAAAAACCGGACAGGAGATCCTGACTGCCGATGTTACCCGCGAGCCGTTCTTCCGATACATCGAAGCCCTGCCCGAGACCCGCGCTGAAGTAGCCATCCCGCTCAAGGTCGAAAATCGGGTGCTCGGGGTGTTGGATGTCCAGAATGACGAAGCCCGCGCCATCCATGAATTCGATCTGAGCATTCTACGCACCCTGGCAGACAATATCGCCCTGGCGATTGAAGGTACGCGCATGTTCTCCCGTCTCGGCAAGCGGGCAGCCCAGCTTTCCGCGGTCCTGGAAATCAGTCATGCGGTAACCTCTACGCTGGATTTCACTTCCCTGCTGGAGGTGGTCGTCCAATCCATTCGAAAACATTTCGAATATGAATTCATCCACATTTATTCGATTAACCCGGGCCGGCGCCAGATCAAATATGAGGCTGGCAGCGGTTCCCGCAGCCAATCCTTCGAAGATCAACAGGTCATGTTCAAACTGGATGACCCCGATGGCATCATTCCCTGGGTCGCCCGCGAGGGTAAAACCCGCCTGGCAAATGATGTGTCCACCGAACCGCTCTACCGCCCATCCTTTTTGCGGCCTGAATCGACCCTGGCAGAATTAGCCATTCCACTTGAATACGCGGGCGAAGTACTTGGCGTCCTCGACCTGCAGTCCGAGCGTCTAAACGGCTTCGAGGAAGAGGATATTCCCCTGCTGGAGGCCATGAGTTCTTCCATCGCTATTGCTATACGCAATGCGCGCCTGTACAATTCCGAAATTTGGCGTCGTCAGGTAGCCGACTCCTTCCGGGAAATCGCCGGTCTGGTGTCAGCCAATGTGGCTTTGGACGACCTGCTCGAGCGCATTCTTACCCAGCTGGACCGCATTTTGCCCGGCAAAGCCTTTGCCATCTGGCTGTTGGAAGACGATTTTGTCCCCGGCAATCAGGGGCAGCATTCCTTACGCCTTGCAGCCACCCGCGGGGTTGACACCGAGCGCCTGTTGACCATCATGGCTGAGGATAGCGCCGTTCGCGATATTCTTACCGAAATCATCGATTTGGAAATGCCGGCAGTCCGTTCACCGCAGGATCCGGTCGGACCGCTGGGCCGGACCATGCAATATAACGCGGATTATTCCTCGATCTCCACCCCTTTGCGGGCTGGCGACCAGCCTTTGGGTGTGCTGATCCTGGCCCATCCGGATGCAGGTTGTTACGGCGAGGAAGCCGGGCTGATCTCAATGACTTTTGCCAACAACGCCGCGGTAGCCATCCAGAATACCCGCCTTTTCACCTCAGCCCAGGAGCAGGCCTGGATCTCCACCATTTTGTTCAAAGTTGCCGAAGCCGCCCAAAACAGCCTGAACCTCGATGAACTGTTGGAAACCATGGCGCGTTTGACCCCGCTTCTCATTGGCATCAAGAAATGCGCTTTTTTCACCTGGGACGAAAACCTGCTGGCATTGATCCTGAAATCGCATTACGGGCTGGAAACCCCCGGCCTGGAGAATCTGATCCTCAGTTCAGACATACCAGTCGTGCAGCGTTTGATTTCTACCCGTCTGCCGGTATTCATCGAAGACCCGCTCAGCGAATTGAATTTGGAAGACCTGGTGCTGCCGAAACCGGACGGCACAGTGGTATTTCTACCATTGATGTCCCGCAGCAAACTTTTGGGGGCCTTCCTGGTGGGTCACCAGAACGAAAACATCGGCAGCAGCTCCTCGGTTTTTGACCAGCAGACCCTCTCCTTGCTGCTTGGGATTGCCCAGCAAACCGCGGTTGCCATTGAGAACCTGGAACTGCTCGACGCGCGCCAGGAAGAAGCTTATGTCACCGCGGTTTTGCTCCAAGTGGCTCAGGCGGTAGTCAGTCAGAATTCGCTGGAAGATATCCTGGATACCATCGTCCACTTGATGCCCATCCTCGTGGGAATCGATTCTTGCGCCATTTATTTGTGGCAGCCTGAAGAGCGCGCCTTTCAGGTCGCTCGCACGTTTAGCAGTAAAAGCCATGAAGACCGCTTTCTGGAAGGCAAATTGTATCGCGCGGGTGAGTTCCCCCTGCTCGAAGCGGTCCGTGAGCGGGACGAATTGCTAGCCAGTAACGTGGAAGATCCAGACCTGTCGATTGAATCCTGGGCCAGTTTGACCCATTTATTGCCCGGCGATGAATTGAATGAACAGTACGCCACCGGTTCCAACTGGGTGCTGGGCGTGCCGCTATCGGTGAAGGGTGTGGTCTTAGGCGTAATGCTCGCGGCTGAAGCCAATGTGCCGCCTTCCTTCCACGAGCGCCGCCAGGAGATTATCAGCGGGATCGCCCAACAGGTGTCGCTGACCATTCAGAACGACCGCCTTAACCGCGAGATGGTTGAGCGGGGACGGCTGGAAAAAGAGATTCAGCTGGCCCGGCAAATTCAACGCACTTTTCTGCCATCCCGTTTACCCGCCCTGCAAGGATGGGATCTGGACATTGTCTGGCAGACAGCTCGCGAAGTCGGTGGGGATTTTTATGACATATTTAAACTTGGCGCTAATAAGCTTGGGATTGTGATTGCCGATGTTTCCGACAAAGGTATGCCTGCTGCCCTCTATATGACCGTTGCCCGAACCTTGATTCGCGCCTTCGTGCGCGAGATTCCCTCGCCAGCCCGGGTGTTGGAACGGGTCAACCGCTTGCTGGTGGGAGATTCGCAGGACGGGTTGTTTGTCACTGCCGTTTACGCGGTGTTGAACTTGCAAGAAGGCACTTTGACCTATGCCAATGCGGGTCACAACCTGCCGTTAATTGTGCATGCCCAGACCCGTCAAATTGAACCGCTGCCGAAGGGCGGCATGGCGCTGGGTGTGATGGCTAACAGCAAAATACCGGAATATACACTGGAGATTTGCCCGGGTGATCAGTTGGTCCTCTATACCGACGGAGTCAGCGAAAGCATGTCTGCATCCGGGGAAATATTCGGCGAAAAACGCCTTACCGAAGCGCTCGAACAGGCGCCGCTGGGCGGAGCCCGTCAGTTGATTGAGCATATAACCGGAATCTTGCGTGATTTTCGCCAGGGGGCGACTGCCAGCGATGATCTGACAATGGTCGTCATCGACCGGTTATCACCCGATCACGACGTATCTATCGACGCATAGAATTTATTAAATCAAAAATCCCGCCTTAGGCAGGATTTGGCTCATCATAAGCGGTCTTGTCAATCCCCGAAAAACAGCGCCCACCAGATATCCCGGTTGGACACTTTTATCTGAGTGGGAGTGGGCTCAATCACTACTTCGGGTACCGGTGTGCTGTTGCCCAGCGGCACAATCAACTTTTCCCCTTCACGCACCAGGCCGTTATTCCGCGCATATTCATTAACCGCTGCATCGGAGGTAGCGTACTGAATCTGTTCCAACAGGGCACTCTGGGTAGACTTGTTCCCTTGAACCTGGGTTTCCATTCTGGATTGTTCCGTGTTGAGACGATTCAACTCGTTGATTCGGCCGTTAAAGTCCATCAACAGGAAGAACAGCACCACAAATGCCCCCAAAATGGCAAACTGCTTCCAATTGAAGTGGAAATTCTTCATAGCCCAATCTTACAGCAAAATATCCGGTGGTACAAGGAAAACGGCCGGTTTAAACAAAAATCCCGCTTATCGCGGGATTAGTGCCGAAGGAGGGATTTGAACCCTCACGAGCGTTTGCCCACTACGCCCTGAACGTAGCGCGTCTGCCAATTCCGCCACTTCGGCATTATCAACGACCAGTATTTTATTATAAAATGGCTATTTGTCAACCTTTTTGGCCAAGGTGCCATTTTGACTACCCGCAGTCAATCGCACCTCAGGATGGACATGCTATAATCGATTTTGGACTCATTTCATCATGGAAAACATACTGTCGCAGATTTATAAAGTCCTCGTCGAACCGCCAGGCAATCTGATCTACCACCTGGTAATTGTTTTTGCCGCAATGGCAGGTTTACAAACCGTCTTTTTGCTGGATTCGCCGGCAAATCAGCGCATTTCCAACCGCATGAAAATTGGTTTGTTGGTGATCCTGGCCGGACAGGTTTTCCTTTTTATTGTCAGTGCGCTTGGCTGGCAGAAGATCATCGATCCGCATCTGGTGCTGCCGCTGATGGACCGTATGGTGATCATTATTTCTCTGATCTGGGTAGGTTGGATGGTCATCAACCCGCCCTCCACCAAATACACCGATTTGGCAGTCGGGATTCTGACCGCCGGGGCATTCATCTTTTTCGCCTTCACCCTGGTCACCTGGACAAAGTTTGCCGGCAGAGTGGACTTTAACGGCTCGCCCTATGATGCCAACTGGGTGGTCGTATTACTGCTCATCTCGATCGCCGTCATCATATTGTTAGCCTACTTTCGGCCGGACAATTGGGGTACCGATCTGGGATTTTTTGCCATCGTATTCGCCGGCGGTGTATTGCAATTGGCTTATCCTTACCGCGGAAGTGATTACCCGGCAGCAGTCCGTTTGGCAATGATTTGCGTTTTTCCTTTATTGCCAGGTATTGCCAGAAAATTAAAATCCATCCGCGAACCAATTCCTGCCAGAGCCCGAAATGGCATTTCAAATATTTCGGTGAAATTGAATTCAGCCCGCGCGATGCATTCCTGGGCAAAATTGGCTGGCCTGAGAGAGCCGGAGCAAACCTGCCCGAACCTGGTTCAAGCGTTGGGGTTATCCGTCGGCGCTGATATTTGTGCCTGGATCAATGCAGACCAGGACACCGGTCCGCTCACCCTGGAATGCGCCTACGACCTGGTTAAAAACGATAAAATTGCCCGCCGGCAAATTCCACGCGAATCTTTGCCGCTTTTGACCGAATCCTTGCGAATGGGCAAATCGATCCGGTTGGCAATCGGTGATACGAACGCAGCCAAAGATCTCGACACGCTGACTTTCGCGCTGGGGGTCAATCAATGGGCCAATGTTCTGGCTGTGCCATTTCACAATCTGAGTGCAGCCTGGAGTGGAGTGGTTGTCCTTTCGCCATACACCAACCGATCCTGGACAGACACCGACGCGGTCAACCTGAAGTTGTTGTGCGACGAGAGTGCTTCTATTCTCGCTGAACAAAAATCCGCGTCCGAGTCCAAACTCCCTGCCAGCACAATCCAACAATCTCTGGAAGCGGCCCAGCGACAACTCATGGAAGCACTTGAGGACCGCCGTGTGCTATTGGAAGAATTGATCACACTTCGCCAGGAAAGAGAGCCTGTCGTCATGGATGTAGACCTTGCATCCATTATGGCTGTCCAACAGGAAGCACACCAAACCATTTCCTACTTGGAAGCTGAAAATTCCTCGCTCAGGTTGGCCATGCAAGATCGTGGGCCGATTAATTTACAAACCGATTCTCAATTCATCGAACAAGAGTTGCATACTTCACTGGCAGAACTTGCGCGCTTGCAAAATGCCTTGGCGGAAGCCAATATCACCATCATGAACCTGCAGCAGCGTTCGATTCAGCCGGGGCATGTCTCAGATGAAACCCGCCGCAGCGTTCAAGCCACGGTAGAAAAACTCAACAGCCCGGTTTTATCCATTCTCGCCTTTACCGAGCTGTTAGCCGGTGAAGGTGCGGGCGATTTGGATCCTGCGCAAAAAAGCTATATTGATCGCATCCACGAGTCTGCTGATCAAGTAAAAGCCCTGGCGGATGAGCTGGTGCAGTCCACCGATCAGACCGCCAGCCCGGTGGAACTGGCATCCCGCCAGGTGGCGATCAACCCAGTGATCGAGTTGGCAGTGAACGTCGTCACCCCTTTCCTCACCGAAAAAGGCATTGATTTGCAGGTTACGCTGCCAGAGGCGGAAGCCTTTGTGTACGCCGACCGAGACGCCCTGCAGCAAATACTAACTTACCTGCTGCAAAATGCAGCAGCGGTAACCCCGCCATCAGGCGCGATTACCCTGGACGCCAAAGTGACCAGCAGCCCGGACGATGGACCATTCCTAACGGTTCAGGTGACCGATGAAGGCGGCGGTATCCCGATTGAGGAAATCGGCAAAGTTTTCGACCGCGAATATCGCTCTGAACACCCGTCCATACCAGGGATTGGGGACCGGGGCGTAGGACTGGCGATTACACGAACTCTGGTTGAAGCCCACCGCGGCAGAATTTGGGTGGAAAGCAAAGATCCTGGTACATCTACCTTCAGCGTATTGCTGCCCGTGGAAAACCTGCAAACCAACGGCTTCAATCACAAGTTATGAACGGACTGCGCAATGGCGTTTTGGGGATAATGGGTGCCTTTGCCACTGGGTTGATGGTAATTGGAGCCATTGGTTTGGGTTTGCTGGAGGCTGTTCCCCTTTCCGTCGCCTCGCCTACACCGCGTTCCACTCTGCCGCCCCCCAACCTTACGCCCTTGCCCGGCACCGAGCAAACTGCCACGCCTCGTCCTGGAATTCCAACGCCAATCGCTCTGGTGACATTTGCCTTTACCCCAACGTCCTGCCCGCCGCCGGCTGGCTGGGAGAGATACGTTGTCAATCCAGGGGACGATTTGATTACCCTCGCAAAAACTCGCGGTTCAAATCCGGAACAAATTATGGGTGGGAACTGTCTTATCACTGCCATGTTACTACCCGGGACTGTCATTTATGTGCCTCCTGTTGCGATAGCTGTGCGAACAACCGTGCCTGCTGCCGAAACGCCGCGCACCTTTCAGCCTTCAGCGACTTTGGCTTGCGATCGGCCAGCCGGGTGGATCGTTTATACGGTAAAATTCGGCGATAACTTGACCCGGATTGCCATCACATATCGGATTTCGGTATCTTACTTAAAACAGGTCAACTGCCTGACGGACAACAATATTACTGTGGGGATGAAACTTTGGGTGCCGAATGTGCCCACCTCCACCTTCACGTCCTCACCAACCGCTACTTCAACGCCGACGGATCAGCCAGAACCACCTTCCGCGACGCCGGTTCCACCCACTGACTTGCCGACCTTGACGGATACGCCCACTTTTACACCAACGGTAACACCTGTACCACCCACCCTAACGGACACGCCTACCCATACACCGACCGAAACCACTACGCCTACCCCGGCTTTGTGAGGCGCCGCCGGCTGATTTTAGAAAAGGTATATTGAAAGCTTTATGAAAAAACTGCTAGCATTCTTATCGATTTTTGCCATCACAGCTCTGGCGTGTAACCTGCCAGGGATGCAAATAGGCTCACAACAATCGCCGCAAGCTATTGCACAATTGCTGGTGACTCCGGATCCAAACGCCACCGCCACCGCCACCCCGTTCATGCCAGTTCTGTCTACCCCGGCGGAGGGTACCATCTTCCCTACCGAGGAGCCAACACTGGAAGCATCGGTTACAGCTACCATTCAACCTACGCTGACTTCATCGAAGGATGTGGTGAAAATCCTTTTACTCGGCTCGGACTGGCGACCGAATTCGGGTTTCCGCACCGATGTGATCATGCTCGTATCCATCAACAAGAAAACCGGCGGCGCCAGTGTGGTCTCCTTCCCACGCGATTTGTTTGTCACTTTGCCGGGCGTCAAACAGGAACGCATCAACACAGCTATGGCTTTTGGCGGTTTCGATTTGACCAAACAAACCTTTCAGTATAACTTTGGCTTTACGCCAGATTATTACCTGATGACCAACTTCCAGGGCTTTGTCAACATCATCGACAGCCTTGGTGGTATCACGGTTTATGCCGGCAGCCAGTTGACCGATACCTGCTCGCTGCCAATTGCCGATGAAGAAGGCAACTGCTCCATGGGTCCAGGCCAATTGAATATGGATGGCGCGACAGCCCTGTGGTATGTGCGCAGCCGTTACAGCACCAGCGACTTCGACCGCACTCGCCGGGCACAGGAAGTGATGAAGGCGACTTTCTTCCGCTTGATGAGCTTGAACGCGCTCGCCAGAGCGCCGGAACTTTTCAATTCGTTAAAAAGCAACGTCGAAACCAATTTGCCGTTGGATGTTGCCATCAGCCTGGCGCGGTTTGCCCCGGATTTGTTGTCCAATACAGATAGAATCCGCCAGTACGCCATCGGTCCGCGCGAGGTTTGGGCCTGGAAAACTCCCGAAGGCGCTCAGGTCCTGCTGCCCAACCCGGATTTGATCCAGCCGTTGTTGTTTGAGGCCTTGAACGTGGAGTAACAATTCTTAGAATCGGCGTAACATGGCTCAATTTGACCACGAACTGTTTGACATTCGTGGTCAAGTGTTGTAAACTGATACAATAATAAAGCTATACGCAAACTCGCGGAGCCGCCATGCCTAAGGAAATTACTCCCGACCTCCACATCACCACTCAAACGCCGCTGCTGCCGACAATCGGATCTTGGGAGTTGTTCCTGCTTGACCAGGGTAAGTCACCTTATACCGTCAAGGCGTTCATGGGCGATATGCAGTTATTGGCTAATTACCTGCCCCCGGATAAGACAATCGGTACGGTAACCACCAAAGACCTGAATAATTTTCTCACCTGGCTGCAAACCGGGCGCGGTGTTCCCTGCAGCCCTAAGAGTCTGGCCCGTCGAATTACCTCCATCAAAGCGTTTTTCCGCTGGCTGCAGAAAAGCGGCCGAATTTTGGTGGATCCAGCCGAAAAAGTGGTGCAGCAATCAGTGATCAGTCCCCTGCCGGTGGTGCTCAGCGTCGCCGAGCAGGAAAAAGTCGTCCAGGCTGCTGAAAAATACCGCAAAGCCAAAAAACCGGATGCCAGGCCTCACACATTGCTTACGCTGCTACTCGCGACCGGCATTAAGAAGGGCGAATGTCTGGCAGTCAATATCAACCACATTGATCTGGAGGCTCCCGGGGGGCCAATCCTGTTCGTGCGTTATGCCAGCCCTGCCAACCGCTACAAAGAGCGCAAAATTGACTTGCCCGCCGAATGGGTAGAGTCATACCAGGAGTATCTGGAACAGTACCAGCCGAAGGACGTCGTTTTCCCCTGGTCGCCGCGCCGCCTCGAATATCTGTTGGAGGATCTTGGCGAAGATGCTGGCATCGAAAAACACCTTTCCTTCGATATGTGCCGCTGGACCAGTGTGTTGCGGGATTGGCAATCAGGTATGGAACACGAGCAGATTCGCCAAAAATTAGGCATCTCAAAAATTCAATGGCGTGAAATCAGCATGAAATTACGCCAGTTATCTGCCCAGCAAAGCGCTTAATACTTACCTAATTTGTCTTGATCAGCCGCAGGCGAACCAGTCTGCGGCTGTTTTCATGTACTTTGACGAAATCTGCCATACGGCGGCCCGGCACCCAGACAATCCGTCCGCCGGATACCACAATTGGCCAGGCTGCGCGCGCCTCACGCGGGATTTTCTCATTGGTAAAGAAGTCGCCAAGCGACAGCGAGCCATGAGACAGCCCCAGTGGCTGAAACACATCGCCGTTTGCCCGCCGCCTGACGGTCAATGGAAATTCCAGCGCATCAGCATCCATCATTGCCGTGTTGGCATCGTCATTGAAAACAGACCCCGTTTCTGTAATATCAGCCCATTCGGCATGCAGCTCCCAGCCGTTCTCCAGGGTCGCGCAGCCCGGCACGGCCAGTTCACAGGTTTGAGTATCCGACGTCACGGGCCAGGCCGGATCCGTAATCGCGTATCCTTCGAGCGTAATTCGAAAACGATCGCCGCTGGTTTGCGCGATGATCCCATCCGCCATATCGACGCGCTGGCTTCCCTTCAGTTCGGCTGCCAGAGTCGTCGCTCGCTCGAGGGCCGCCCGGTCGATATCTTCCGCCGTCGGCAGCAGGTCTTGCACCGCCAGACGGATGATTTCCACTTGCATCGCCGGTGACATTGCTGCCATTTTTGCCCGGTCGAAATCCCGAAATCCTTCGCCGGCTGGCAAGAATACCTGTGTATACGCCTCGCGGATGACAGGTTCAAGGATTTCCAGCGAGTTACGCACATTGTCTGCCAACCCGGTCAGCCGGGATTTAACCTGCGGATTATAGGTTTCCAGAATTGGAATCAATTCCTGGCGAATGCGATTGCGGGAATAGGATGTATCAGTATTGGTC
>DATBWK010000138.1:0-17589 GCA_036514835.1 Bellilinea sp. | reverse complement strand
GGACGCACAGTTCGCGTGCTCGCAGCTACATAACCATATGCTCCACGGTACGTGACACCTGACACGTGACACTTGACCCGCGTTAGTACTTCACCTTGTCCCGGCGCACAAAGCGCACCAACACCGCCAGCGACACCAGGGCGAAGGCGATGGCAACGGCAAAGGTATGCTGAAAGCTGAACTGGTCGGCGATCCAGCCGCCCAGCAGCGGTGCCAAAACTGCCGCCGGGGCGATCAGCGTATTCGCCAGGCCGACGTAGGTGGGGCGGTCCTTCTCGGTGCCAAATTCCATGGTCAGAACCATGCCGATGGTCCAGAACACCGAATTGGCAACACCGGCGAAAACCATCACGGCGAAAAACCAGCCGGCGCTCGGCGCAATGAACGCCAATCCTGCTGCTATGACCGCACACACCGCTCCCAGGCGCAGCACCGGCATATGCCCAATCTTATCGCCAAGCCAGCCAAAAACCGTGTTGGAGCCCACCTGGACGATGAACAGCACGCTGGTCATGGCGCCGGCGGCAATATCCCCCATCCCCAGGTGTTTCACGGCATACACCGCGTAAAATGCCGAGGCCATTGTGCCAAACTGGAATATGAAACGGCTGATGATGAACCAGCGGAAACTGCGATCCTGCCTGAGGATTTTGCCGACATTTCCCCAAAAAGATACCTGCTGGCTTGGCAGCGGCTCGATGGTGCGATCCGGTTCGCGGGTCTGGGCAATGGCAAAGAATGAAACCGTCATGCTCAGGCCGCAAATCAGAAAAACCAGCCCGAAACCGTCCGGGAAGGACATTTTCTCAAGAATGAAGCCGGCTGCCACCGCGCCAGCGCCGCCCAACAGGTTGGCAGCGCCGGATTGCATGCCAAAAAAGGTGCCGCGGATGTTGGACGGGATGATCTTGGCAATCATGTTCTGCCAAGGGTTGGCGGTCATGCCGGCGCCCAGGCCTTGCAGGATCAGCAGGGCGAAAGTGAGCAGCAGCGCCGCCGGTTTGGTCAGCCAGCCCATCAGCGCCGCGACCAGCGCCAGGCCGAAAAATGGCCAGCGTTCCTGGATGGTCCAAAAAACCACCGCCGGCTTGAAGCGCTTCATCCGTGAGACGGATTTGGCCGTCAACAATTGCGGCAGCATCCAGCCAACGTTGTGCACCGCCGGAATCAAGCCGATCAACGTGGCTGAGTCGGTCAAATTGGACACGAACAACGGTATGACAGTCGCGAAGGATGAAAATCCAAGACCGAGTCCAAAAAAAGTGCCATCCAGTACATTGGCGATAAAGTTGTGCTTCAGGTTTTTGGCGAGCTCAGGAAGGCTTTCCATATCTGCTTTCGGGATTAAAATGCCCCGGTGAAATTTTCCGGGGCACAGGTTCTCAAACCAATGGATGCTGGCCAATCTCGGCCACAGGTCGGAAGGGAATTAGAACTCCTCTTCCTCGTCTCCCCAGTCCTCGTCGTCTTCGTCCGATTCTTCCTCGAGTTCTTCCCATTCTTCTTCTTCGGTATCATCCCAGTCGTCTTCGTGCTCCGCTTCAGCAATGGGATTATAGGTCAGGCAGCCTTTATCGGGGTTGATTTCGACGAGGGCGGCGCTGCAGTAACCTTCATCGAGGAAGGCGCAGTCGTTGTAATGGCAGCGGATCTTTGGCATTGAATCCTCCTGGGAAAATTATTCGTCCCCTGAACCCTGAATAAGCTGAAGCAATGAGACGACAAATAGGATGACAAACAAGATGGCAGAAATGACACAGAACGGACAAATCGCTTTTATAACCGCAATCTCTAGGTACGTCAAGTAGGCAGAATAGATTACCCCAATAAGCGAGAGCATGAAATTGGCAATCGGGATGTTGCGCCGGAAGAAATCAGTGCGCGGCAGCAAAATCCACAACCCCAGTATGACTGCATAGGCTGCAATTCCCAGTGCCGAGGTGGGGATGCCAAACATTTCGGAGTAACGGCTGGTGTTGACGGACCAGCAGTCGCCAACGCCCTGAATGCACATATTTTTGTTATTCAAGACTTTGATGAGCAGCAGGTAAATGGAGTCGGCAATGCCAAGGCTGGCGGCAATGATGGCGATGGTACGCAGCGATTTCATAAAATTAAGCTCCTACCTCCGAATAAGAATCAGCCAGTATCCAGATATCCACCTCTGACCCCGCCGGGAGCGATTTTACCCCAGAGGGAATGATCAGTAAAGCATTGGCCCGCACAATCGAAAGCAGGTTGCCGGACCCCTGGTGGGCAACCAGAGCGGCCGAAAGGCCATCAGGACCCGGTTGAACCTTAACACGTAAATAACTCTCGCGTCCGTCCGAGTTGACGTCATGCTCCAGCCTGGCCCGCCGCAGATTGCGCGGTTGGGCTGGCAGCCCAGCCATGCGCTGGATAGCAGGGCCGGCGAAAACAACAAACCCGACGTAGGCGGAAACGGGGTTGCCCGGCAGACCCATCAGCGGCGTACCGCGGTATGAGCCGTAAGCCAGGGGTTTACCCGGCCGCATGTTGACCCGCCACAGGTTCAACTGACCATCCTCTTCGATGACCTGGCGCACATAGTCGTAAACGCCCACGCTGACGCCGGCCGAAGTCAAAATCAGGTCGACGCCGGCATCAATAGCCTGGTTCAAACGCTGGCGGATGGCGTCCGGTTGATCTGGCGCTAGGCCCAGCTGCAAGGGGATGGCGCCAGCCTGAGCCGCCAGCCCCCTGATCATCCAGCTGTTGGACTCGTAGATATGGCCGGGCGGCAGCGGTTGACCGGGTTTCACCAGTTCATCGCCGGTGGACAGGATCGCCACGCGCGGCAGACGGTGCACCTTGACTTCAGCAAGACCGAGGGTAGCCAGCAAAGCCACCGCGGGCGGAGTCAGCACCTGACCGGAGCGCAGAATCGGCTGGTGAGCCAGGGCGTCCTGCCCATGCGGGCGAACGTTGACCCCGGCGGCTGGAAAACGCGTAATGCGTATAGTCTCAGGTAGAACGCGCGACTCGCGGTAGGGGAAGTCGGTGTCTTCCACTGGCACAACACAATCCGCACCCTCAGGCAGCGCAGCGCCGGTCATAATGCGGGCAGCCTGACCAGGCGACAGACTCAGCGTGGGCTGCACCCCAGCGGGTATGTCGCCGATCACCTTCACGACCACCGGAGCACCGTCGTCGGAGAGCGGACGGTCCGCGGCATGCACGGCAAACCCGTCCATGCTCGAGTTGTCAAAGGGCGGCAGATCGAACTCTGACACCACGTCCTGTGCCAGCACCCGTCCTGCCGCGTTGAACAGATCAACCGGTTCAGCCGGCAGGGGTGCGAAGTCACTCAATATGCGATTCAGGGCGTCGTTGACAGGCAGCAATGGCGAATCGGTCATCAAATCCTCATCCAGGATGCTGGCGGTGGGCTTCCATGACGTTGGGCAGGTTCTCGATGCGGCTCAACACCCGGCTCAATTGCGAGATGTCACCGACCTCCAGCACCATGATGATGTTGGCCATATTGCTGGTGACGTTGATGTTTATATCGATCAGATTGACATCCTCATTGGCAATGATGAGCGAGATGTCGTTCATCAAACCGGCACGGTCATAGGCTTTGATCGCCACCGAAACAGGATAAACTTGATGGGCTTCGCCCCAGGTGACTTTGATCATGCGCTCGCGGTCTTTTATGCGCAACATGTTGGGGCAGTCCTGGCGGTGGATGGTGGCGCCGCGTCCGCGGGTGATGTAGCCGACGATTTCGTCGCCGGGCGCGGGGTTGCAGCAGCGTGCCATGGTCGTCAACAGGCCTTTCAAGCCGAGGACCGTGACGCCGCCGTCGCCGGGTTTAGGCTCCCGCGGGGTCATGGGGAACAGGGCCGGGTCTTTGGGCGCTGCCACCTCATTCAAGCGGTTGACGATTCGTCCGAGGCCTAGATCACCGTTGCCAATGGCAACGTATAACTCGTCCACCTGGCGGTAGTCGAACACTTTGGCCAACATGTCGGCGGAATAATCAGTCAGACCCAGGCGGCGCAGCTCCTTTTCCAGCATGACCTTGCCCTGAACCAGGTTCTGATCGCGATCTTGACGCTTGAACCAGGCGCGAATTTTTGACCGTGCGCGCTGGGTCTTTACCAGCCCAAGCGAGGGATTGAGCCAGTCGCGGCTGGGGCCGCCCTGTTTGGCTGCCAGAACCTCGACCTGATCGCCGGTTTTGAGTTCGTAATCCAGAGTTACCAGCTTGCCGTTCACCTTGGCGCCGCGGCAGCGGTTGCCAATCTCGGTGTGCACGTGGTAGGCGAAGTCGATGGGTGTCGAGCCAGCCGGCATGTCGATGATGTCGCCGCGCGGGGTGAAAACGTAAACCCGGTCCTGGAAGACATCGCTTTTCATGGAATCGACGAATTCGTTGGCGTCCTCGATCTCCTGACGCCATTCCATAATGCGGCGGAACCAGTTCACGCGCTGCTCGTAAAGCTCGTCGCGATGACCGCGTTCCTTGTAGCGCCAGTGCGAGGCAATACCGAATTCCGCGTTTTGGTGCATCTCCACCGTACGGATCTGCACTTCCAGCGGCTTGCCGTCGTCGTAAATCACCGCGGTGTGCAGCGACTGGTAGAAATTGTCTTTTGGCGCGGCAATGTAATCGTCAAATTCCTGGGGAATGGGGCGCCAGCGGGTGTGAATCACGCCGAGGGCGGCATAACACTCTTTGATGTCATTGACGATACAGCGGAACGCGCGCAGGTCGCGCACCATTTCGAAGGGCTTTCCTTTTTCGACCATCTTCTTGTAGATGGAATAGATGTGCTTGGGGCGTCCGGATATTTCCGCCTTAATACCTTCGCGCGCCAGAACGTCTTGCAGGTTATCCATGATCTTGCGGATCATGCCTTCGCGGTCCTGCCGGCGCTCGGCCAGGTTTTCAGCGATCTCGCGGTACTTGTCCGGGTTCAGATAGCGGAAAGCTAGGTCTTCCAACTCCCACTTGATCTGCCAGATACCAAGCCGGTTCGCCAGCGGGGCGAAAATGTCCATGGTCTCGTTGGCAATGCGGATGCGCTTGGCTTCCGGCATGTAACCCAGAGTGCGCATATTGTGCAGCCGGTCCGCCAACTTGATGAGCACTACACGGATATCGTCGCCCATTGCCAGGAAGACCTTGCGCAAGGTTTCATTCGCCAGATCTTTGCGCTTCATACGGGCAGCCATGGGCGGCAGTTCCTCGGGCGGATCGTCGATCAGAGCGCCGCTGCCGTTGTGCTGGTCGCCGCGGCTGACGCGTGGTAAATTGGTCAGCTTGGTGACGCCTTCCACAAGTTTGGCGACTTCCTCGCCGAATTCTTTATTGATTTGCGCCGTGGTGGTCGGGGTGTCTTCGACGGTGTCGTGCAATAAAGCGGAGATAATGATGGTCGGGGTGACCTGCATTTCCGCCAAAATACCGGCAACCGCAACGCAATGGCTGACATAGGGCTCGCCGGAGACGCGTTTCTGCCCCTCATGCGCTTTTTCGGCAAACTGGTAGGCTCGCATGACCATTTCCCGGTCTACGACGCTAAAATTTTGGGGAAGAATCTCCATCAAATTCGCGATTTGCATACAGCCTACTGTTGCCTGACAGGACTGCGCAGGTCGAGCGTTAACGCAAGCCTTGCTGAATTGACGACAAGTATATCGCCCTTTGGGGTAGATTCAAGGGCGAGTAAAGCAGGTAATAATCCCCCCGAGATGAACGGTAAACGCCTGGTTATACGGTTACCAGTGCTGCTTCTGCGACAGTGAGCAGCTCAGTCAACGGAACGGCATCTATGCGCTCTAGCGATAGGCTGGCATGCGAGGTGTTCAACTGGCTGCTGATCGCGTTGGGCACACCGACCGTGAAGATTTTAGCGCGGCGGGCGGCGGTGATGCCGTTGGGTGAATCCTCAAATGCGATGGCTTCGTGCGGGTTGAGTCCCAAACCGTACAGCGCGGCCAGGTAGAGATCCGGCGCCGGTTTCACATGCGGCACATCTTCCATGCAGACCACATACTCGAAATAGCCGCTCAGGTCCAGACGTTTCAAATGACCGATCACCCAGGAGCGCGGTGAACTGGATGCCACAGCCATTTTCAAGCCGGCCTGGCGGGCAGCCAGGAGGGTGGGAATCACGCCTGGCAATGGCGGTTGCTGCAGGATTGCCCGGTCAGTGATGATGCGGGCGGACTTACGCAGCATGGCTTCGTCAACCGTGTGGTTGAGCATGCCTTGCAGGTGCGTGACCGGGTTGAAAGCGGCTTCCGAAGCGCCCAGGCCGTTGGCCCAGGCATGAATATCCAGTTTTAGTCCATAATCGGCATAGAGCTGCGACCAGGCAGTATAAGACGGCTCCTCGGTATCAAGGATCAAGCCGTCAAAGTCAAATATCAAACCTTTAATTAAACCCATAAATTATCCCGGGCTGCGAGCATAGGATGTTTAGACGTGCCCGCAGCGACGGGGTATTATACCAAAGATGACGGGAGAATGTTATTTCAGCAATTCCTGGCCGGCAAACTGGCGGTATGGCGACAAGATGTCGAGGATTTCCTGGTCGGTGGGGTAGAGCTGACCGGATACCAGCCGGGCGGTCAGTTCGCCAACACCCGGGCCGAGCATGAAACCTTGCCCGCACATGCCGACGGCGTACAAGTAGCCTTCGATCTCTTTGGCAAAGCCGACAATCGGAGCGCCATCCGGGGTCATGGGGTACAGGCCGCGCCAGGTGCGGCGCACGCGGATGTTCTTCAGGCGCGGCATAAGGTCGACCATACGTTTGGCGACCATTGGCAGGAAGCTGCTGGTTTCCTCGGTGTCGAAGCCCCAGATATTAGGGGATGGTGTGATGCAGAAAATGATCTGGCCGGTCAGATGCTGGTAGAAGTAGTAGTTGGAGGAACCCGGACCAGGTTGAATATCCACGATCATGGGCTTAAGAAACGGCGCGACCGCCTCGGTGATAGCTGCTTCGTGTGAATCAGGCTTTACCGGCACGTTTAGCCCGGCTAATTGGGCGATTTCACTGGCATGGGCACCGGCAGCGTTCAGCACCACATCCGTACCGTATTCGGCGCGGTCCGTCTTGACGCCCACGACCTTGCCGCCGCGGACGATGATTTCCTGCACTTTTTCATTGAATTGGAATACGGCGCCGTATTCGATGGCATGACTGTAAAAAGCGTGCACAGCCAGCAGCGGCGAGGCATTGCCGTCCTGCGGCGAGAAAGTTCCGCCAATAATCTTGGCGGGATTTAAGTCTGGCACGACCTGCAGCAGTTGCTGCTTGTCCAGCCAGTCGATGTTGAGGCCGAAGGATTTCTGGGTCACCAACAGGTTTTTGAGGGTCTTTTCCTCGTGCTCGCCGCGGGCAACGAACACGTAGCCGCCTTCAGACCATTCAATATCGTCGCCGAAGCGTTCCTTCCAGGTGGAAAAGATTTCGATGCTGCGCAGCGACAGGCGGATTTTAGCCGGGTCGGAATGGGTGGCGCGGATGCCGCCGATGGCGCGTTTATTCGAGGTTTGCCCGACGCTGGGAGCAGAATCGAGCACCAATACCTTGTAGCCAGCCTGAGCCAGGTAAAAAGCAGCCGGGGCGCCAATGGAACCAGCGCCAATGACGATCACATCGTAATGGGGCAGGGTGGAATTATTCATGAGTGGTGTTCTCCTGTCCGTTGGCGCCGGCTAAAATTCCGAGGGGCACTTCGATGAATACCGGACGCTTGGAATATTCAGTGATTTCCTCGCGGGTAATGCCCTCCTCGCGGAACAGGCGCAATATAAGGCTGACGCAGGTTTTACCGCCGCAAGCGCCCATGCCGGCGCGGGACACGGTTTTGATCTCGTTCATGTCGCGGTAACCGGCGCGGATCAGCGAACGCACTTCACCGGCGGTCACATGCTCGCAGCGGCAGACGATGGTGTCATCGGCGATGTGAGCGACGTAGTGGTCAAGCGGTTGGGTGACCTCCTCGTCCTGCACGTTGATGCCGGCGATGCGTTGTGCAATCTCGCGCGGCGCATTGACCTCAACGACCAGGGTGCGGTCATTGTTCTCGATGGCATGCACAGAAAGCACGTCCACCTGGCCTAATTCAGCGCCTTCGGTATCCAGCACGCTGACGCGGTCATTGGCCTGGAGGGTCTGGCGTGTGAATTCGTAGGGGATGGATACGACCGGCAGGTCGGGGTTTTCACGGTAGTTCACCAGCGTGATCGCCAAACCCGGGCAGCCTGCCACGCATTTCTCGCAGACCTCGCAGCAGTAGCTGTTGCCCAGGAAAGTGGGCACGCTCCGGATGTCGCGCCGATCGATATAGATCAGACCATGCGAGCATAAGCCGGAGCAGGGATCGCAGGGGATTTCCTGCGTGCAGTGGATCACTGGTACCACGCCGGTTTCGATCTCGGGTAGTTCCTCCGAATAGGTGGTACCCGGTTTTGATTTTAGAATTTCACTGGTCCAATACCATTCGACCGGGATTTCAGCCGTTTCTACACCGAGGGCGCGGGCGATCTCCATGCCGCGGATTTTGCCGGAGAAAATGGCTGCCGATGCTTCCGCTATCTCCTCGGCGTCGCCGCCGACGAAACAATTGAGCCCGTACTCTTTGGCTTTGAGATAGAACTCGTTGACCGGGTCCAGCCCGACCGCGATCAAAACACTGTCACATTCGAAGGATTTCTCGGTGCCGGGGATCGGTTTATAGTCCGGACCAACCTGGGCAATGGTGACCGATTCGACTTTATCCTCACCGTTGGCGCTCAAAATGGTATGTGAGGTGTAGATCGGCACACCCATGCGCGCCAGTTTATCCCGATGCACTTTGTAGCCGCCGCATTCCGACAGGGCTTCCACCAACCCGACCACCTGAATACCAGCCTGCAAGGCATGGTAGCCGGCGATCAGCCCAACGTTGCCGCCGCCGACGATGAATAACTTTTCCGCCGGGCGTACCAGGTCACGGTTGACCAGGGTCTGGAAGGCTCCGGCGCCGTAAACCCCGGGCAACGCGTTGCCTTTGAAAGCCAGAAACTTCTCACGGGCGCCAGAAGCCACCAGGAGCACCTCAGGCTCAATGACAGCATAATCGTGACCCTGTTTCAGGATGCCGACCTTCTTATCGCTGAAAACAGCCAGGACGGTGCTGTTGAGCCAAATTTCTACCGATGAGTGTTCGGACAGGTCTTTTTCCAGCCGGGTGGCGATGTCGATACCGCGAGTGCCAGCGTAAACGGCTTTAGTCGAGCCGAAAAATCGGTGGGTCTGCAGAACCAGCTTACCGCCCAGGCGGTGTTTGTCATCCACCAAAAGCACTTCCACGCCGCGCTTGCCAAGTTCAATGGCAGCCGACAAACCGGAAGGGCCGCCGCCGATGATCAAAACCTGCACCTTGCGCTCGATGATGGGTTTGAAACTTGGACTGGATGTGACTTTGGGCAGCTCTGGCAGCCCGTCTGCGGGTTCGACATGCTGCCCGGCTGTGACCAGCTCCATGCAGGCTTTGACCGGCATGCCGTCCGCCAGCACCATGCACTGCGAGCATTGACCATTAGCGCAAAAAATACCCAGCGGTGATCCGTCCTTGTGGTGATGGCCAAATACCCGCTCGCCATTGGCAAATAATGCCGAGGCAATGGTTTCACCCGCTAGAGCTGTATATTTTTTGCCGCGCCAGTAAAACTCAACAGGTTCACGTTCCGGGATGGGAAGGATGGGGTGCTGCCTGATGCGATAATCTGACATTGTAAACCTTTGGGAGAGGATGCGGCCCGCCAATACCACTCATAGACCGCGCAGGAGTAAAGAAATAATAAGGATTGCGGCTCCAATCCACATTGAGCCCAATACGGGATTGTACGCGAACCCATTCTATCAAACGGTCAAGGGGTTTCATACTGCAATTAAGCCCGAAGTTGATAGCCTAAGTGTCACAAATATTTCAGGCCATCCACTGGCTTAACCGGGCTGCAGGCTTAGGTCACGGCTGATTGGAGGTGTAAACCATGATAAAATCTGCGGTGAGATCGCAGGGTAAGCCGAGAGGATGGTGGGAGCATGAAGAAAATTGCTGTTTTGACCAGCGGGGGAGATGCACCTGGAATGAATGCCGCCATCCGTGCTGTGGTCCGTACTGGCATCGCCAACGGCTGGGAAGTTTACGGTGTGCGCAACGGTTACGAGGGGTTGATCGATGGAAAAATCATTCCGCTGGGCGCTCGCGAAGTAGGCGGGATCTTGCAGCGCGGCGGTACCGTGTTGGGCAGTGCCCGTTCGGCAGAGTTCAAAACCAAAGCAGGGCAATTGAAGGCCATCCGCAACCTGAATCAAAACGACATCGAAGGCCTGGTGGTAATTGGCGGCAACGGCTCGCAGACCGGCGCTTACGCTCTGCATATGCTGGGATTTCCGGTGGTAGGGGTGGCATCCACCATTGATAACGACCTTTATGGTTCCGACATCACTATTGGCGTGGATACGGCACTCAATATTGCCCTGGAAGCCATTGACCGGCTAAAAATCACCGCATCGTCGCATCAACGCGCTTTCTTGGTAGAGATCATGGGACGGAATTGCGGCTACCTGGCAATGATGGCTGCCATTGCCGGCGGGGCGGAAGAAATGGTGTTGCCAGAAGTGGAAATCGACCCGGAGGACATCGCCACAACCCTGACCGAAGCGTATGAACGCGGCAAACAGCATGCGATTGTGGTCGTGGCAGAGGGTGCAAAGTACAATGCCAACGCGCTGGATGATTATTTCAAGGAACACCGCGAACGCCTTGGCTTTGATCTACGGGTCACCATCCTGGGACACGTACAGCGCGGTGGTGCGCCGCAAGCCTACGATCGCATTCTGGCTTCCCGCCTGGGTGCCGGCGCCGTGGACGCACTGGCGCGCGGGGAATACGGCGTGCTAGTTGGGATGGTCAAGAGTGCTGTCACCACCACTCCGCTGGAAGAGGTGGTCAACAACTCTAAAAAACTGGATCCCACGCTGATCGCCCTGGCGAAAAAGTTGGATTAACGCCTGAAGGCAGCAATATTCCTATTTGTGCCAGCGTAAGTAGCTTTCGATAAAGCCATCGATTTCACCGTCGAGCACACTCTGGGTGTTGCCGACTTCGAACTCGGTGCGGTGGTCTTTGACCATCTGGTAGGGATGCAGCACATACGAGCGGATTTGCGAGCCCCACTCGGCTTTCTGATATTCCCCGCGCAGATCGCCTAATTGTTTATCCAATTCCTCCTGCCGAATGGCGGCCAGCCGTCCGCGCAGCACGCGGAAGGCGTTTTCGCGGTTTTGCATCTGCGAGCGCTCATTCTGGCAGGTGACCACAATTCCGGTTGGGAGATGGGTGAGGCGGATGGCGGTGGCGTTTTTCTGTACATTTTGACCGCCAGCTCCGGAGGATTTAAAGATGTCGATGCGCACTTCATCCGGCCCGATAACGATCTCGGCATCGTCTTCGATCTCAGGCAAAACCTCGACCTGGGCGAAAGAGGTGTGGCGGCGGTGAGCTGAATCATAAGGAGAGAGCCGAACCAATCGGTGCACGCCTTTTTCGGCGCGCAAATAACCGTAGGCATAGGGACCGGTGACGGAGATGGTGACCGTTTTAATGCCAGCTTCTTCGCCTTCGGTCAGGTCGATGATGTCGGTGGCGTAGCGGTTGCGTTCCGCCCAGCGCAGGTACAAGCGCTGGAGCATGGCAGCCCAATCCTGCGAATCAGTACCCCCGGCGCCGGCGTTGATGGTCAGCAGGGCGTTGCCGCGGTCATAAGGGCCAGAGAGCAGGGTACTCAACTCGCGCAAGTCCAGCTCTTTTTGGATCGCGGCGGCTTCCTGCTCGATTTCCTGCGCCAGCGATTCATCTTCCAGCTGGGCCAATTCGAACAGGTCGTGGATGCGTTTTTGCAGTTTTTCCCAAGACTCGATCTCGCTGCGGGTAACCGCCAGCTTTTTCATACTCAGCTGAGCGCGCCCGGGATTGTCCCACAGATTGGGGTCTTCGGAAGTCTTCTGAAGTTCGATTAGCTCAGCTTTGAGGGCTTCGAAGTCAAAGATGCACCATTAGTTCATTGATTCTGGCTTTTTCATCTGCCAGCCGTTCGACCATCGCTTGCATATTTCCTCCACCGCAACTTACGAGGCGCTTAATATCCCGTCCACGAAGGATTCGCGGTTAAATTTTTCCAAGTCTTCCGATTTTTCTCCCAATCCGGCATAAAGGATGGGAATACCTAATTCTTTTTGAATAGCAAAAGCCATGCCGCCGCGCGCGGAAGAGTCGAGCTTGGCGATGATAACACCGGTCACCTTGACTGCTTCTTTGAACATGCGGGCTTGCTGCAGGGCATTTTGCCCGGTTGTGGCATCCAACACCAGCCAGACAGCATGCGGCGCACCTTCCAGGGCTTTTCCGCTCACCCGATGAACTTTTTTCAATTCTTCCATCAGGTTGGTGCGGGTGTGAAGCCGCCCGGCGGTGTCTACCAGGACCAGATCCACTTTACGAGAAACACCCGCCTGGATTGCGTCATAGGCTACGGCACCCGGGTCCCCATTGGGCTGCCCGGTGATGATCGGAATGTCGAGCCGGTCGGCCCAAACCTGCAGCTGATCAACTGCCGCGGCGCGGAAGGTGTCAGCGGCAGCCAACAGGACTTTCTGACCCTGTTGGGCGAACTGACGGCCTAATTTGGCGATGGTGGTGGTTTTGCCCGAGCCATTTACCCCGACAATCAGGATCACTGCCGGTTTGGAGCCGTTGAAATCGAGGACAGGCAGGGGATCCAGCCGGGAAAGCAATTCAATGCGCAGAACACCGGTCAGTTCCTGCGCGCTGGTTATGCCATCCTGGTCGACTTGCCTTTTCAACGCGGCAATGATCTCGCCGGTGGTGGCGATGCCGAGGTCCGCCTGGATTAGCAGCGCTTCCAACTCTTCCCAGGTCGAGGAATCGATTTCGGTGGCACCAAAAACGGTTGCCAAACGGCCAAAAGCGGCTTTGCTGCTGCGATTAAGTGCTTGCTTCCATTTGTTGAAGAATTCGGCCATAGCGCACCGATTATATCACAGGGGTCGGGGTTGAATTTTGTTCCGCACGGGTGGCCAACTGCCCGCAGCCCGCCTGAATATCGATGCCGCGACGCATGCGGACGGTGCAGGGAACGCCCATTTTTTCCAACTCCGCTTTGAAAGCGGCAGCGCGGTCGCGGGTGCTGCCGATTCCGGTGAACTTTTTTGTCGGGTTGAGCGGAATAACGTTAACGTGGGCAATCATACCCTTGAGAAGGTTTGCAAGTTCGCGGGCAGTCTCGGATGAGTCGTTTACGCCTTGAATTAGAGCCCACTCAAAGGTCAGGCGGCGCCCGGTTTTTTGAATGTATTCCCGGCAGGCAGCCATCAACTCCGCGATGGGGTACTTGCGGTTGATGGGCAGCATGCTGGAGCGAAGCTCGTCGTTGGTGGCGTGCAGGCTGATCGCCAAATTCACCTGGCTTTTCTCGTCAGCGAAGCGCTTGATCATCGGCACCAGGCCAACCGTAGACAGGGTGAAACGGCGTGCACCCAGGTTCATGCCGTCCGGGTTGTTTAGCCGGTTGATGGCGCTCATGGTGGCGTCATAATTGTGGAACGGTTCGCCCATGCCCATGAAGACCACATTGGTGACCTGTTCGCCTTCCGCGCGCAGCATGCGGGCGTAATACATCACTTCCTCGACAATTTCACCGCTAGTCAGGTGGCGTTTGAAGCCCATTTGACCGGTAGCGCAGAAGACGCAGCCCATGGCACAGCCAGCCTGGGTGGAAATGCACAATGTTTTGCGCTTGTCGTAATGCATCAACACCGCTTCGATGGCGCGGTTATCCGGCAGCAAAAATAGTGTTTTTCGCGTCTCGTGGTCGGTGGAAAGCAATATCTGGTCGGGAATCAGGTTTTGAAATACAAAAGTCTGGCTTAGCCACTCCCGCAGGGATTTAGGCAGGTTGGTGAATTGTTCCGGTTGGTTCCAAAGCTGATGATACAGCCCCTGCCAGACCTGTTTGGCGCGGTAAACCGGCTCGCCGGCAGCCTTGAAGGCTTGCTCCAAATCTGGCAAGTCGAGGTCATAGATCAAAGGACGGGTTGGTTCAGGCATGGAAATTCTTTCCGGAGCTTTCTCCAGTTCAATTCTACCATTTTGGCGCGGTAATGCTTTATGTCGGTTGAACGGGCGAGGATCACCCGAGGAGTTCAGTCAAATCGGCGGCGACCAAATCGGGCGGGGTAGGCCATCTGGTCAAATCCTCGCGTGTGGAGACGCCAGAGAGTACCAAAGCGGTGCGCATTCCGGCGCGTTGACCGCCAAGAATGTCCGTTTCCAGTCGGTCACCGACTGCCAGAGTCTCCTGAGCAGTCGTACCCAGGCGCTCCAGCGCCACCTGGTAAAGATATGGTGAGGGTTTGCCGATCACGGTGGGGGCAAATCCGGAGGCGGCTTCAATAGCAGCCAGAATCGACCCGGCCCCAGGCGTCAGCCCTTCAGGAGTGGGAAAGGTTTTATCGTCATTGGTGCCGATGAAGGAAGCGCCAGAGCGAACCAGACTGGAAGCGATAGAGAGTTTCGTATAGGTGATCTGGCGGTCCATCCCGGCTACCACTGCCAGCACATCCCGATCAGTGTTCCAGAAGCCGTGCGGCTGCATAGCCAATTGCAATCCGATTTCACCTACCAGAAAGACGGGGCCGCCCTCGGGGTGCAGCTTTTTGAGGTAGTAGGCGGCGGCCTGGGCTGAATTGAGAATCTGATCCGGAGAGAGGGTAACGCCCATAGTCTGGAGCTTTGCCGCGAACTGCTCCGGAGTGCTGGTGGAGTTGTTGGTGGCACAAATGACCTTTAGTTCGAGTTCATCGATGCGGTGAAAAATGGCTGCCAAATCGCCAACTGGCTGCGATGAGCGCCAAAGAACGCCGTCCATGTCCAGGACGAGGGCTTTAATTTTAGGTTTCAAAGTGCTCAGCATGGGCGTCTCACCATTGGTGTAAGAAATGCCGGACAGCGAAGGCTATCCGGCATCCGAATCATACTCGCGAATAAACCAGCCGTCTTATTTGACCGGTTTATGCAACACCTGGTCGACCAGACCGTAGTCGACCGCTGTCTGGGCGTCCATATAGAAGTCGCGTTCGGTATCGCGCTCGATCACTTCCAGCGGCTGCCCGGTGCTGTCTGCCATGATCTGGTTTAGATTGGCTTTCAGACGCAGGATTTCTTTGGCCTGGATCTCAATGTCCGAAGCCTGTCCCTGCGCGCCTCCAAGCGGCTGGTGCATGTGAATGGTAGCATTGGGCAGCGCGTATCGCTGACCTTTGGTGCCGGCTGCCAGCAGCACTGTGCCAAACGAGGCGGTGACACCCACGGCAAAGGTGCTGATCTTGTTGGGGATCATTTTCATGGTGTCGTAGATCGCCATACCGGCATAGATCATGCCGCCGGGGGAGTTGATGTACATCTGAATATTGCGTTCAGGATCCTCATTACTCAGGTAGAGCAATTGGGCGACGATCAAATTGGCAATCTGGTCATCGATGGGGGTGCCGAGGAAAATAATGCGTTCTTTCAGCAACAGCGAATAGATGTCATAAGCGCGTTCGCCGCGTCCGGTCGATTCGATTACCATCGGGATTACATTTTGAAAATTAGAGATGCTCATTCTTATTCCTTTGGTCTTTCATGAAAAGAGAGCGGTTCTTACTCGGATTCAGGCTCAGCGGCGGGCTCAACCTTGGCTTTAGGCTTGCGTGGAGCGGCAGGTTTTTTGGTTTTGGCGGGCTTTTTTGCTGCAGCTTCAATATCTTCGACTTCCACTGCCGGTTTGTCGTCACCATGACCGGTGGCGATGGCCTTCATGCGTTCCAGAACCTTGATGTTGAATTTGCGCGATAGCTCGTTCATGGTCAGGTTATTGACCAAATCCGAACTGATTTTTTCCTTGGATTTTTTCGGTTTTGGCTGGGATTGCAGCTGCGAAACAGTGGTGGAAATAGCCTGGTTGTAATCTTCCTGTTCCAGCTTGACTTCTTCGGCTTTGGCCAATTCATCCATCACCAGCGAGCGGGCGATACGCTTGCGGGCTGCTGGACGGACTTCCTCTTCGATATACTTCTCGCGGTCAGTATTGACCATCTTGAAGTAGGCGTCCAATTCCATGCCCTGACGACCAACATCTTCTTTGAGGTGTTCCAGCATGTGTTCCACCTCATGATCGAGCACCTGCGGCGGGTACTTAATGGTCGCGCCGTCGACTACTTTGTCGATCACAGCAGCGAAATAGGCGTCATCTGCCTCTTCTTTTTTGTTGACTTCCAGCTGCTCCTGGACCGCTTTGCGCATATCGGCGACGGTATCGAACTGTCCAACCGTCTGCGCAAATTCATCGGTCAATTCTGGCAGGTGCAGGGCTTTGATGGATTGAACGTTGACTTTAAACTCAACAGTTTTGCCTTTGAGGGTTTCGTCTTTTTCGTCTTTGGAAAATTTATGTTTGGCGATTTTCTCGTCGCCGGCGGACAAGCCTTTCAATGATTCATTGAAGCCGGGATAAGGCCAATCGCGGTTCTGGATAACATCTTTTCCGACGATAAACTGAGCAGGCCGCTCGGGGAAGACATTTTCATCTTCGCCTTCGGCGGGTTTGGTCAATTTGCCGCTGAATTTGACATAGACCAGATCTCCATCTTCAGCCGGGCGTTCCACCGGCTCGGCGGTGGCGTAATTGGTGCGCAGGCGCTGGATGAATTCATCCACATCCGCGTCTGTGATTGCATCCAGGTTGTAATCCAGACGGACGTCCTTATAGGCACCCAAGTCAACGGTAGGCTCGAGCGGAATTTTGAAAGTGAATTTCGGCGGGTTGGTGCTGACGACCTCTTCCAGTGAACCGATGGCGCCAGGTTTGAGTTGGGCTTCGTCCAGGATCTTGGGGTAGTATTCGTCAATCAGGTCTTCCACCGCCTGCTGCTGCAGGGCTTCTTCGCCAATGTGACGGCGAACCATTTCGTAGGGGGCTTTGCCAGGGCGGAAGCCGGGGATGCGGGTCTCGCGCGAGATTTTACGGGCAGCGCGGCGCATGAACTCTTCCAATACCGCCGGTTCCAGTTCAGCGGTGACTTTTACCTGATGGTCTTCAATAGGTTGGACGTCGAGTTTCAACTTGTTTATCCTTTAAATTGTTATGGTTTGCTTAGAGTGGGGAAGGCGGGACTTGAACCCGCACGCCTCGCGGCACGTGGTCCTAAGCCACGCTCGTCTGCCAATTCCGACACTTCCCCATCGCTAATTTCGCGCGGCAATTATACCATGCCGCATCCTTGAAATTTTGTAAATTATTTATATGCGTTCTATAGGATATAATCGGCCTGTTTTTCTAACAGTGACATTATTTTTGGCGGAGGATTATCCCTTGAGCCGTGTAATCAACCCCGAAAGCGCTGGCAAACAGCGCAACCAGCTGACCCGGGCGATCGTACTGGCAATACGAGAACTGATGAAGCAGCCTGAACCCAACGCGCAGGCGCACGATCTGGC
>DATBWK010000137.1:0-15919 GCA_036514835.1 Bellilinea sp. | reverse complement strand
TGCTGGTGGAAGGACGGCGCAAATGAACATTTGGGCTGCGCTCGCCGCCGGCGGAGTATTAACCTACCTCACACGACTGTCTTTCATTTTTTTATTTGGGATTATTGATCCGCCCGAAGTGCTGCGGCGCGGCCTGCGTTTTGTGCCGCCGGCTGTGCTTTCCGCCATCGTCTTTCAGGAACTATTGATTCGCGAAGGCGCAGTATTTCTTTCATTGAATAATTTTCGCCTGGTGGCCGGGATTGTTGCCATCTTAGTGGGCGTACGCACCAAAAACTCGCTGCTGGTCATTGCTACCGGCATGATCATCTTACTGTTATTAAACAATATATTCCCGCTCTAATTCTCATTCGGTATTCAAATCGTCCAACGGTTTGCCGTTAATAGAATATCCAAGATTCATTCGCTAGCCCATAAGAGGCATAAAGGGATCTTGGCATTATTTGTCACCTCGCGGACTGCCCGAACGATGCACCCCCTCGTGAGGTGCGCCCCCTGGTGGGATCGCGTTGATATCTTGATTTCACTCTTGCCTTCACCCAATCCTGAGATGTGAGAAATATCGTCAATATTCATCTATAATACAGACATGAGACGATATGCCTTTTTCACCTTGATTGCCATTTGGCTGGCGGTGGTTGCATTGGCTATCCCCTCCCATCCCACTTACGCCAATGATCTTCCGGCTACCGTTCCCCCCGATTTTGTCTTGATCGACAGCGCTCCCGGAGTCGATCTTTACCGCAAAGAGTATGCTGGTGGTACGCCTGATTACGTATTGGCGATTGACCTCTCCAAAGAGGCTGGAATCCACCTGTTGCACGGCGCAGTGGTGGATGCCGGCGCAGGTACTGGTGCGTACGGCGGAAACAACCCGACGCTTGTGCGCCAATCGCTGCAACAATTCTGGGACAGTTTCGCGGAAGCCAACGCCGACGCCGTCTGCGTAATCAACGGGGCCTTCTTCTCGACAGACACCGATCCAACCACGCTGGCATTCCCGCTCAAGGTCGACGGTCAAATCCTGAGTGAAGGCTACGGTCGCGACGAATTTCCTGACCAAAAGCGCATGCTCGAATTGTTTCCCGATCAGGCTCGAATAACCAGCTTAAGTCCTGAAACTTTAGCCGCTTCAGATGCGCCCAATATCCTCACCGGCCTGGCAGAAAATGCCGAAAAAGACTCGGCCTCGCTGATCGGCCGAACCTTCGCCGGTATTGACGATGCAGACGGAAACGGCAGCCTGGAAACCGTTCTGTTTATTTCATCCAAGACCAGCCGTCCAGCAGATGCTGCCGGTGTATTGCGCTCCTTCGGCGCTGATGACGTGATTATGCTGGATGGCGGCAGCTCAGCCCAAATGCTGTGCCACAACCAGCCGCAGGTCTATTCGGATCGAGCCATTCCTCAGGCGGTCGGCATCAGCGCCGGCGAGCAGGCAGCCTACGCCATGAAAGTGGTGCGGCAAAGCGATTGGGAAATTGTGGTCAAGGACCAACCACTCGACATCGAACTGACGTTGACCAATGCCGGCAGCGAAACCTGGCGGTTAGGCGAGGTCGCGCTGCTCAACCAGCGCAACGACTGGGGTGCAGGTGAACGCCTCGCCATGCCGATAGAGGTTGCCCCGGGAGCCAATGTTACCCTGGATTGGACTACACCGGCTTTTGAAAAAACTGGCGTTTTCGTTTCACAATGGCAAATTGCCCGCGGCAATAAAGAATTCAGTGATAAGCCTATTCTGATTCATGTGATCGTCATCCCCCCGGAATTGGAAGACAAGAAAGAAGAGTTGGAGGGTCAAATCCGCGAGTGGGCCCGGCAGCAGGTCGAGGATATGGAGCAATTGATTCTGGATTGGATTCAGGCCCAGGTGCGTCAAGGCATCGAGAAAGTCTGCCCGTTTGGGGCAGCTTTACCAGGTGTGGTCGTCGCCGGCGAGATTTGGAAACATCGTAGGAAGAAACGCCAATGAGCGGTTACTTTCACCATCCAGAGGATTTTTCCGGTAAAGTAGAACTGCTCATGCTCGGGATGCGATCCGATTCGATTGAGACGACACTTGTGGAGCAGGTCCAGGCGACCTGGGATGGTTTGGAAAACGATAAACACGCTGGCCGGACTCGTCCATCGGATGCTCGGACACCGCAGTATCCCCGCGGAACGCCCATCTTGAATGACCGGCAGGTTTGCATTGTCTCGGCAGAGGAACTGACAGCCATCGCCGTCGATATGGATATTCCTGAGATTAAACCAGAATGGCTGGGGGCAAATATACTCGCCAGTGGTATTCCAAACCTTACCCGGCTTCCGCCTGGAACACGTTTGGTCTTCTCAGGTGGCGCGGTATTGTACGTTACCCATTTTAATAACCCGTGTACGCTTCCTGGCAAAATGATTCAGGCCAATTATTCCGATCGCGACGACCTGGTGCCGGCTTTCGTACGCAACGCCCAGCATCGCCGCGGCCTGGTCGCTATGGTGGAAATGCCCGGTGCGATCTCCGCGGGGGAAGCCATTCAGGTAGTCCCCTTCAAGCACTACAAGTATCTGGATGGTGACGAAGGGAGCAAAATTAATGTCTGACCAACTGGCAAAGAAATTATTGATCAAACCAGGCCATCGAATTCTGGTTCGCAATGCCCCCGCTGGCTACCTTGAAAAACTGGTACCACTGCCAGAAGGCGTTCAGCTGGCGACGACCGTGGATGGTCGATTTGACGTGGTGCTGCAGTTCGTCAATCACAAGGCCGATGTGGATGCGCAGGCTTTGGAATCCGTTTTGGCAGCTCGCGAAGGCGGGGTGGTGTGGATGGCCTATCCCAAGCGCTCGAAAACCGTGCAAACAGATATTAACCGCGACGCCGGCTGGGACGTACTGTGGCAAGCCGGTTGGGTTGGTATTTCCATCATAGCCATTGATGACGCCTGGTCTGCCCTGCGTTTCCGCCCGGAAAAAGACGTCAAACGCAAGTCGGACAGTATATTCCTGAAAAAGTAATTTCCTGTGAGGAATGCATCCATGGATGAGTCACTTGCCTACCGCCTGATCCTTTTACCGCAGCCCCTGGCTATTTTCCGGCTCGACCCGGCTGCGCCGGTACCGGAATGGATCTGGGATTCGAAATTTTTGACCATCACCCGTACGCCGGAAGAGTTTTCCATCATCTGCGACGCAGACCTCGTACCTGTGAGCGTGGGTGCGGAAGGCGGCTGGCGCGCGCTTAAAATGGAAGGTCCCTTCGAATTCACCCAAATTGGTGTACTGGCCTCGGTAGCCAATCCGCTGGCAGCCGCTCAGGTTTCGATCCTTTCGATTGCCACCTACGACACCGATTATGTGCTGGTCACCGAGCCGGATTTACCGACGGCATTGAAAGCACTGGCAGAAGCGGGTCACCAGGTAAGCGTTTAGCGCCCCCGTAGATGGTCAGTATGACCCAGGGCTTGTGATAAGATAGGGACATTCCCCTTCTGGAGTCATGGATTGAGCCAGCCTGTTGCAAGCAATACTAAACCGGCGGTGGGTCGCGGTTATGCCATCGCGATTTTTGGCATCGCGGTCTGGTCCGCCACGGCGACCTTTATTGCCTATCTGACCTCGCGCTACGACTTTCCGCCTTTCCTTCTAGCAGCCTGGCGCGACGCCATCGCCGGGGTGGCAGTCTGGCTGGTGCTGCGTGCAGTTCGGCCGAATTTGCTGCGCCTGCCGCGCTCGCAGTGGGGTTTTATCCTGGGTTACGGCCTGCTGCTTTCCGGTTTTAACGCCCTGTGGACGGTCTCGGTGGTGTTGAACGGCGCGGCGGTCTCGACGGTGATGGTGTACAGCTCAGCAGCTTTTACCGCGCTGATCGCCTGGCGCATGTTCGGCGAGGGCATGAGTCTGCCTAAAATCACGGCGGTCCTGCTCGGAATTGGCGGCTGTGTTCTGGTAGCAGGTGCCAACAATCCAGCTGCCTGGCAGAGCAACACCCTGGGGGTTGTCACCGGACTGGTGTCCGGATTGGGTTTCACCGCCTACTCGCTGATGGGCAAAGTGGCGGCGCGGCGCGGTATTTCCTCCTGGGCTGCCCTGACATACACCTTCATGCTAGCGTCTATCTTGCTGGTTGTCTATAATTTCCTGCTGCCGGAGCTGGGCGGCGTCACCCTGGGCAGCCCAACCCTGCTGCCCGCCCTGGACACGCGCGGCTGGATAGCCCTGGTGCTGCTGGGATTGGGACCAACCATCGGCGGCTACGGATTGTACAACTACAGCCTGGGGTTCCTGCCAGCGTCGGTGGTCAACTTGCTGGCGACCATGGAACCCGCCATGACCGCGGTACAGTCTTATTTGCTGTTGGGAGAGCGGTTTACCTTACCGCAAATCCTAGGCAGTCTATTGATCATTGGCGGCGTAGTGATCATTCGTCTGATGGAAGGCCGCCAGCCCGCGGATGCGGTCAGTCCGGCGCCAATTTAATCCTTAATTTCTTGGTTGCTATTCATACAAGCCCCAAAAATGGGGCTTGTATTTGCTTATCTGTTTTTGTATAATTCAACTACCTATAAAACAATTGTTCTATTAATCCGGAGGAAAAAATGTCCGAATTCAAGAATGTCAATGTGGTTTATTTCTACGTTACCGATTGGGAAGCCGGGAAAAAGTTTTACCGCGAAACGCTCGACTGGCCGATTGCCTTTTCGGATGAGAACATGGGTTGGGAAGAATACGGCGTGGAAGGTGCGACGCACATCGCCATCAACCGCTGGGATGAAGGAACTCCGCCTTCGAAGTCAGGCGGTGCCACCTGCACGCTGCTGGTCAAAGACGCCCACCAGGTGACCGAAACTCTGCGGAGTAAAGGCGTGCGCTGTGACGATGTGATCACGATCCCAGGCGCGGTAACTTATGGCACCTTCTACGACCCGGAAGGCAACCGCATTCAGTTTGTTAACGACACACCGGCGGCTTAAGTTCAGGTTTTTTGTAGGGGCGCAGCGTCACTGCGCTCCTACTCTTTTTGGGCTGGAATACCCGCTTGATCTTTGCGTAGAACGCGCAGCACCGCAATTTTCGTAGGGTGATTGAACGGCGCTGGATCTGCCGGGTAATTAGGCTCATGGACGGTTTCCGGGTAGCCAGTGACGTCCAGCGGCACAGGGATAATTTCCTCCAGCTGCAGGTAACCGCCGCTGCCCAAACCGCGCAAGGCATCCAGGTAGTCGCTGCCGCTGACGTACAATGCATTATTGACCGCCACCAGCAAGCCGTTATGCGCCACCAATGGACGCACTTTGTTGATCAGACGGGCATTCTCGCCTGCCAGGTCCACCCGTCCAGCCGGCGTGACCGAAAAGAAGGGCGGATCGAGAATTACGCAGTCGAATAAAACGCCTGAATCCTTCAACTGCGCCACCCGTCGGAAAAAATCGCCAGTCAGAAAATCCTGGCTGCGGGCGATAAAACTATTGAGGGTATAAGTCTGGCGCGCCAATGCCAGAAAATTAGCGCTCAAATCCAGCTGAACCACCCGAGCAGCGCCGCCAGCCAGTGCTGCCACGCCCAGACTGCCGGTATAGGCGAAGGTATTGAGCACCTGCTTGCCTTTTAACTGACGCCGCAGCCACTCCCGCAGGTTGCGCGTATCGAGGTAAAAGCTGGCATCCTGATTAAGCATCAAATCCAGCGCGTAGCGTACCCCGTGCTCGCTGATTTCCCGATCCGGCTGCTGCCCGTTGGTCAAAATACCGCGCCGGCTGTCTGCATCCTCAGCATGGCGGGTTTTGACGACCACCGCCTGAACCCACGGCAGCTGCTCGAGCAGCCAATGCTGCAGCAGGAGAATCAACGTCTCCAAATCAGTTGGCGGGCTGGCCTGATTAAAAATGACCAGCGTGCGCGCGTAAAGATCGATTGCCAATCCCGGGCAGCCCTCCGTATAGCCGTTGAATAGGCGCAGCGCGGCCGTATGGCGCGAATCGATCAGTCCGTGGCGCGCCTGCACCGCGGTTTGGATAGCCTGCATGGTATTTTGGGCAATAACCGTCAAAAATGGTCTCCAGTGGATGGTTCAGGCTTAATTATACGTCCAGCAGTTTTGGAGACACGCAACCCACCTCCCAAATCTTCGTATTTAGGACAGGGAATGTTGAAAACCCCCCGCTTCCGTTGTATGCTTATGGGTAACGTTTAATTCAAATCCAACCGCAAGGAAAATTCATGCCATCCGCTTTCCCAGGTCCAGCCTACCGCATCGTCACACCCCGTTTGGTCCTCCGCTGTTGGAATCCGCAGGACGCCCCTTTGTTGAAAAATGCGGTTCAAGCCAATGTTGACCACTTACTGCCCTGGCTGCCGTTTGCCCGCAATGAACCGGAAGAGTTACAGGTCAAAATCGAACGGATGCGCCATTGGCGCTCGCGCTTTGATTCGGATGGGGATTACGTTTACGGTATTTTTAATGCTGAGGAAAGCCGGGTGGTGGGCGGCACTGGCTTGCATAAGCGGGTCGGCGACCAGGCGTTTGAAATTGGCTATTGGATCGATCAAGAGCTGATTAATCAGGGCTATGCCACCGAGGTTAGCGCGGCGTTGGTGAAGACCGCTTTTGAGATCATGGGTGCGCGTCGCATCGAAATTCACTGCGACCCGCTCAATCACCGCAGCGCTGCCGTGCCGCGCAAGCTGGGATTTATCCATGAGGCTACCCTGCGGGAACGTTTCCCCACCAGCGAAAGCCAATGGACGGATATCATGATCTGGTCGATCTTCGCCGGTGATTACCCGCAAAGCCCGGCTCAACAAATCAAAATCCAGGCGTTTGACTCAGCCAACCGCCAAATCATGTAGGAGAAAAGGCAATGACCGAAGAAAAAGTTAAATACGAAGAATTTCGCGTGGATGGCGAACAGTTGGTCGGGAAAATCAAAGAGATCATCCACGAAGGCAACGTCCGCCGCATCATCATCAAAAATGAAAAAGACGAGGTATTGGTCGAATTGCCGTTGACCGTTGGCGTGGTCGGCGCACTGTTTTTACCAGTGTGGGCTGCAGTAGGCGCCATTGCTGCCCTGGCAGCCAATTTGACCATCGTGGTCGAAAAGGTCGACCGCGGCCCAGTTTTGTAGCGGCGCGCACGGGCTATTGGTTAGGTTTGTTACAGCTGTGTTCCCGGTCCTAGCGGTACCAATCCGCCCGGGTAGGCGGTAAACCGCTCGGGCCGTCCACGGTCGGCTTGACCAGCAGGGATTGATACACGTTTAATCGTCCGCTGTGAAAGCCGTGCGACGATCCGGCCATGTACAGGCGCCAGACCCGGTAGGTCACCTCGTCCACAAATTTCAGTGCCTGCTGGTAATTGCCCTCCAGGCGGCTGACCCAATGCCGTAGTGTCCGGGCGTAGTGCTCGCGCAGCGATTCCACATCCCGCACTTCCAGTCCGGCTTCCTCTGCGGCGCGCAGCGATTCGGAAATCGGTTCCAGCTCGCCGTCCGGGAAAACATAGGCGTCGCTAAACGAGCCGCGTTTGTCCGGCCCATCATTCAACCGGCGGGCAATGCCATGATTGAGAAATACTCCGCCGGGTTTGAGCAGCGCGACCGCCTTTTTGAAGTAAACCGGCAGCAGCGCCGCGCCGACATGTTCGAACATGCCAATGCTGACAAGTGCGTCATAGGGTCGCGAATCATCCAGCTCGCGGTAATCGCACACCACCACCTGGCAGCGGGATTCCATACCAGCGGCATGTATCCGCTGGTTGGCCAGCTCGGCTTGCGGCTGGCTGAGGGTGATTCCCACTACCTCTACACCGTATTGCTGCGCGGCGTACATCGCCAATCCGCCCCAGCCGCAGCCCACGTCGAGCAGTCGTTGACCTGGCTGCAGCCGCAGCTTGCGGCAAATATGCTCCAGTTTAGCGGTTTGCGCGTCGTCCAGGCTCATATCAGGTGAGGTGAAGTAGGCGCAGGAATACACCATGCGTGAATCCAGAAACAACTGGTAAAAGTCGTTTGAAACGTCGTAGTGGTAGGTCACTGCCTTCCGGTCGCGGTCAAGCGAATGCACTTTGCCACTCAATTGAGCAGCTTGCCGTCCGTTTCCACGTTCCAGGTCCTGTTTTGGCAGCCGCAGGAGTTTTGCGGCGGCGCTCAATTTTGTTCCCCAACCATTGGTGGCTTTCATCAATGCATCTGCCAGGTCAAAAACGGCAATAGCATCGCCTTCGATATCAAATTGGTTAAACAAGTAAGCTTCAGCCAGCGCCAGTTCGGTCCCGGCGGAAAACATCGAACGCAGCGCACTCGGGTGATGCAAAACCAGTGTCGCGGGTCTTGGGTTAGAGTCAGGCCATGACGTGCCGTCCCATAGGCGCACACCAACCGATTGGACGCCCGTTGGCCGAAAAACTTGATCGAGAAATTCGAGTGAAATGGTTTTGGCTTCCAGATCGACTTCAACAGCTTCTTTTGGCAGCATGGTCACCTCCATTGACTGCTTTTCCCACGGATACCGATAATTCGCTACAATTAATGAGCACTTGGCGAAGGGTATTGTTTACCTATATAATAATCAATTTTTCTTTGAGTTTCAACCACAGCAGCCATTGACGGCTTCCGGCTATAATCAGGCAAATCCATCCCCCGATTAATGAGCGCGATCATGGGCTACTTTGAGATTGGCGTGTTTCACCCGCGCAGCGGCGATAATATTGGCACTTTGTGGCGCAGCGCCTACCAGCTGGGTGCAGCTGGCATTTTTACCATCGGGCGGCCTTATCGCCAGCAAACCAGTGACACCCAACATGCTGCCTATGAAATCCCGCTGCGCAATTTCCCAACCTTTGAAGAATTCCTGGCAAACCGCCCCGTGGGTGCCATGTTAATTGGCATCGAAATAGGCGGTCAGCCGCTTTCGAGCTTTTCCCATCCGGAACGCGCTGTTTACCTGCTGGGCTCAGAGACCGCGGGGCTGCCAGACAACGTGCTGCAACAGTGCAATGCCGTTATCGGTCTGGAAAGCATCCATTACCCGTCCTATAACCTGGCGGTGGCTGGCAGTCTGGTGATGTACCACCGGGCGTTTTTAGCACCTGCTGAACGCGGTTAAACACGCCCCGCCTGATTCATCTTTTCAAAATATTGCTGCAACTGCTCACGTTGAACGCGGGTAGGGCGGATGAAGCTGCGCACTGCCTGGATACGCCCGAAGGCTTGCATGGGGGTCTCGCCTTGCGATACAAGGTAGGCCGCAGCCATGGTTGGCGCCCGACCCACCCCAGCGCCGCAGTGAATATACACCTTGCCGCCATCCGCGATCTCGCGCGTGATGAATGCCACGCCTTTTTCAAGGTCGGCCATGGCGGGCGGATCGTCGTCGGTGGTAGGTAAATGCAGGTAGTGCGGGATTGCCACCCCCAGCGACAGATCGTCAAATTCGCGCCGCAGGTTCACCACGCCGGTTATCCCCCAGGATTGCAGCTGACGCCACCCGCGCTGCTTGAATTGCGGCCCGACGAACAACTGCTCCGTCACCTGACATTGGCTGCGGATCGGGCGGTCGATGACCTTGCGGTTGAAGACATTGACCATCCACAACAGGGTAGCCTTGACCCCCTGGGTCAACAGGCGCAGCCTTAACAGGCGGAAAAACTTGCCCACCCCCATGGTGGCTTCCCGCTCGGTCTCGCGTTCCAGCCCGGCTAGATCAGTTTTGGTCGTGTTGGTCATCGGGCAATTGTAGTCACAACGGGGGAGTGGGTCAAGCTGCCAAATGGATTGATGATGCGTCTTTCGCCGCTTAGGTTGAAGGGTAACAAACGCTAATTAATCTTCGTAAACCCTGCGGCACCAATTCTCCAACTCCCCCGCGGTTAAGAATCCATCGGCGGCAGAGACGGCACCAATCTTATAGGAGGCAAAAACCACTGCCGCTCTGAGCGCCTGATACGGGTCGCGGTGGGCAGCATATTCGTGTAAAAAGGCTGAGAACAGCGCATCTCCAGCCCCAATGGTATTGAGCACCGGGCGGGTCTGGACTGCCGGGATGCGTCCAACATAACCATCGCTTTTCACAGCCAGCAGGCAGCCTGCTTCACCCAGGCCGATGACGATAATTGGGGTGTGGAACCTGGATTGAACAGCGCGACCCCACTCCTCCGGCGGCAGCGGCAATCGCTCGTGTGACATGAACAGAATGTCTGCCGCCTTCATGAAATCCTGATTATAGGCGTCGTCCAGCGAGTCGATGGTGTGCACATCGCAGGCGACCAATTTTCCGGCTGAACGCGCTGGCGCCAACAAGGCCCGCGAAAAGTTGATGTTGCACAACGCCAGCACATCGCAGTTGTGTGCCGCCTTAGCGAAAAGCTCAAGTGGATAGGTTTTTTCCTGAATATCTTTTAGATCCACATGAATCTGACGCTGACCGTTGGCAGTGTAGATGATCACTGATTGGGCTGTGTGGTCGACCTGCGATAGCACAAAATGGTCGGAGACTCCATCCTGATTCAACGTTTTTCGCACCACCTCGGCGGCAAATTCATCGCTGCCAATAAGGGATAAAAATTCCACCTGATCGCCAAGGGACGTTAACGCCTTGGAAAGGTTATAACCGACCCCTGAGACACTGGTTTGAACGCCGTTGAATGGATAATTGACCGGATTATAGGCCAGTGGAAATTCGGCTATGCGCAGCGTTGTTTCAATATTGATCAGGCCAGAAACCAGAATGGCAGCCATGATCCTGCATGCCTCCCCTCATTTTTAGGCGCGCGGTATTCTCCCCTCGGCAGATCCAGACGACCCGGGATGTTAGAAACTGGTGGTTGAGGTAATGTTGAAAATACTGACCAGCATACCAATCAGCGTGGGGATGCCCGCGCACACGCCAATGACCACCAGCACAATCCCGATCACCAGGGTAGCGGCCGTGGATCCCTTTTGTTCAAGCGCAGACTCGGCCGGGTTGGCTGGATTGACATACACCTTCACCGCACGGCCTACCGGGTAACGGGCCACCGTTTCCTCGGATTTTTTAATATTGCTGGTGGAATACACCATCCCCACGGAAAATTTGTCGTTGGTTTGCTTCGTACCGCCAGCCACATATTCATACTTGATGTAAGGGCGGTACAGGTTGCTGCCTTCTTCGTCACTGGTGGTCATCACCCGTGATTCGATTACCGTCCCGTCTACGGATGGCCAATTCAACGACTGCTTCAACTTAGTCTTGTCTTGCTGGCTGCGCACAATCAACACGATGCCAACGACGGTAAAAACCAATGCAAAAAGCGCAATGCAGGCAACTCCTATAATAGGTCCTACCAAACTTTCCATTTTTCAGCTCCTTTACGATTCTGGTTGAGCGCTGACAATAGCGCCAGAGCTATTAATCTCAAGCGTCCAGCGGCTGCCAATTTGTGCCTGCTGGTAAAGGCTGAGATCGTCGGTGCGAAACTCGAGGATTCCCTGATCGGTGCTGAACAGGATGGTGTATTCCGCGTTGGGGTCGCCAGTCCGTTGGCTGCTGGCAAGTGAGGTCCGGGGTACCTGTGGGAAAAGATCGCTGCCCTGCAGCGAAACCCGGTCAACCGCCACCCATTGTTCCACCTGATACTCGCAGAACTCGGCATAGGTCTCGTACATACAATCCTGCACCACTTCGCCAAAACCGGTGCCCTGGTCAACTGTGTAAGGAGTGCCGCAAACCTCAGTGGAAACGGCCTGCGGCTCCGCTGAGGTGTAAGCATAGCGGTATTCACAGGCGCCCACGGCAGCCCCGCCAGGAATTTCATTCGCCCAGCCCTGCAGAGTGACGGGTTGGAACTCCTCCACCACCAGTTGAGTCATCCAGGAGGTGCTTTGTACAGCTCCGGATACGGTTTCGGTGCGCCCCATATTGCCTGCCAACACTACGCATAAAATGATCAACCCGATCAAGCCAACAATGCCAACCACAATCATGACCGGGCTTAGTTTGACCGGCTTCCGGGTTGAAGGGACTGCCGGTGACTGGGGGACAGCCGCCGGGGCAGCCAGGGAAGCCCCGCAATTTTTACAGGTCAGCGCGCCAGCCGGATTAAGCTGCCCGCAGGTTGGGCAAGGACGGTCGGGAACTGGCGCCGAACTGAAAGCCCCCACCACCTCACCCGCTTCGCGTTTTGTGGCCCCTTTAAGATCGGCCCCGCACTGAATGCAGACCAACGCATCGGCTTTGTTTCGTGTGCCGCAAAAAGAACAGTGCACATCCGGAGCAGCCCCGGCAATTTTTTCGGCTTCATCACCTTTGATGAGCTGCTGCCCTTCCCGTTGTTGAAATTTAACATCTTGTGGTTGTGGACCACCACAGTTGGTGCAAGTTTTTTGAGGACCCGGGTTTTTGCTGCCGCAGCGTGGGCAAACCCATTCCATTTCCACAAACCCCAATTGCTTTTTTGCCATTCAATTTCCTCCGCCAGATTAATCTGGTTTATAGATAGAAATTATAGTATTAATTTTAATAGCAAGCACCGAATAGCCCTATTCTATTGAGCCTGACCTTGCAGCTGGATACGAAGGACAGCCCCAAGGCTTATAATGGCTGCACCATCCAGCGCAAATTAATTCCAGGGAGCAATCCGATGGGCGTGATCGATAGCCTTCTTGCAAGTTTGCCGCTAACACCCATCCCTGTGCGGGATGTGGTTGCTGGCGTAAGATGGACCGCGGTTACCAGCCGCGGCTGCGGATTGGCTGCCAGCCTGGGTTTTGGCAGTGACGGCGTCATCCATACGCTGCCAGGTGCCGGTCAATTGCACCGGAAGTCTGTTCAGGAATTGGCGCAGGGAATGAATGCCAGCAACCTGCTGGAAGCCAGTATCGGGTTGGCGGCTTATGCCTCCACCCTGGAAGTTCCTGAAGATCGCATAATCGACCTCAATGCCTTCGATCTGCTGGCGCACCTGGGAGGTGGAAAAAAAGTGGTCATGGTAGGTCATTTTCCGCAGGCGGAATGGCTGCAGCAGCGCGTCGGCAGTCTGGCGGTGTTGGAAAAACGCCCGCGACCCGGCGATTACCCGGCTGAAGCCGCTCCAGATTTGATCCCGGCAGCCGATCTTGTTGCAATCACCGGCATGACCATACTCAACCACACCATGGATGACCTGTTGGCTCTGTGCCCCCCGCAGGCGCAGGTTGTGGTTTTAGGACCCAGCGTGCCTCTTTCGCCGGTTTTATTCGACCTGGGCGTCGATTTCATCGCCGGCAGCCTGGTGACTGACGAAAAGGAAGTCCTGCTGACGATCATGCAAGGCGGCAGTGCGTTGCAAGCCCGCGGCGTCCGTAAGCTGACCCTGTGCAAAAAACCGTTTGGCGGCAGTATGCCTGCAACTAATTTATCGCATGGGCGTATATAAACGCAAGGAGATGTAACCATGGAACCTAAACGTTTATTTCGCAGTCGTACTGATACCATGCTTGGCGGTGTATGCGCCGGCTTAGCAAAATACTTTACTCTCGATCCTACCGTTGTCCGCCTGATTTTTGTATTGTTATTCATCATGGCTGGGCAGGGATTGCTCCTCTATTTAATCCTCTGGTTGGTCGTTCCGCTCGAACCTGCGGCTTGATAACGAACCGAACTGGTTAAAAAATTTTTTGATCTTCGAAAGGATGTAACTATGGAAAACCGGTCTTATCGTTCGTTGTTTTGGCCAATTGTTTTGATCGGGATTGGGGTCGTCTGGCTGCTGGGTGCCATGGGCGTCATCCCCAATATAAATTGGGGTATGCTGGCTTCCCTGTGGCCGTTGATCCTGATTGTTATTGGGCTGGATATTTTAATCGGCCGGCGCTCAACTGCCGGCGGCGCAATTGTTGGTCTGCTGGCGGTTGCCGCGGTGGTGGTTTTGCTGGTAGTCGGTCCTTCGCTGGGCCTGGCGACCAGCGGTACACTGAAAACCCAAATGCTGGCTTCAGAGATCGGGACTGCCACCTCGGCCGATATCACCATGAATTTTGCTTCCCAGCCGGTCGCCATGAGCGCACTGACCGATAAAACCAGCCTGCTCAGCGGCGAAATTGATTATTACGGCTCCTTGAATTTCAGTGAATCGGGTAATCCCACCCGCCGCATCCGCCTGGCGCAAACCGGCACTTCCGGCTTTAGCATCCCATGGGATTCGAATGCCCGCTGGGACATTGCCTTAACGCCCAATTTACCGATCGATCTGACGATTGATGGCGGCTCAGGTTCAGCCAACCTCGAGTTAGGCGAACTGCGTCTGACCAGTTTCAGCCTCGATCAAGGTTCCGGCAGCCTGACATTGGAACTGCCGCCCTCCACCCAGCATTACAACGCCAACATCAATGGCGGTTCTGGCAGCATGAACCTGACATTCCCGGCGGATGGCGATTTGACTGTACGCCTCAATGGCGGCAGCGGCAGCATCAACATCCACATCCCGACTGAAGCGGCTGTTCAACTTGACATCCGCAACTCTGGTTCGGGCAGTGTCAATGTTCCCTCCCGTCTGCAAGCCGTACGGGTTTTCGACAACTTCAAGGAAGGAACCTGGGAAACCGCGGGTTTTGATCAGGCTGTGCACAAACTGATCATCATCTGTGACGATTTGGGCTCGGGAAGCTTCAATATCAATTAACTTAAATTTTCGGATGGACGCGGCGGGAACAAATCAGTCCCACACAATAACCTCAATCACCTTGCCCGTACCCGCCCGGGCAAGGTATTTTTTTAACAGGAGTTCTGGCGGGGGTTGCTCTGGCTGAAGCCAATATTCGTTCCCGCGCTGGAGCTTCGTAAGTCGCATTCATCCGTAGCCTCCAGAGATCTCCCACCCGTCCTTGAGAATCTGGTTACGGAGTAGTGCAGGCTCCCCAAAGACAGCCCGGATCGATGGTCTGGTAAACGCCGCTGACCCGCCATAGACAGTAAGCCGCCATCTCCTCATAACCAGCTGAGGGATCATAATGCGCCATGGAGGTGAAAGTCTGGTTAGCCGGACCGACGCGCACTTCGACGTGTACGTGTGGATTCAACGCATTGCCGCTCTGGCCGATTGCCCCAATCTCCTGTCCGCAGCCAACCGAGTCTCCGAGTGCCGCGGTTGGCGGGTTGAGCATATGCCCATAGAGGATATACAGCGATCGCGGAGCATCCGCCGCAGCCGGTGCGATATTCAGTTCCGGGCAGGTGAGTGCGCCCCGCGGCAGTCTCTGCGGCAGCGGGGTAGGCAGCAGCAGTTGCGGCGTAAAGGCTGGAGCAGTTTCATCCAGCGCTGTTTCGATCATGAGCATATTTCCGTAGGGGAATCGGTCAACGGTGACGCCGACCACCTTGCCAGCCAGCACTACCTGCACCGGGTTTCCCTCCAGAGCATATCCCTGAACCGGATCCAGAATCCCAAAGTCCACGCCCTGGTGCGGATCGTCGCTGCCCAGACGCGGGGGGTGGTACGAATTGACGACTAACGAAGCCAAATCCGTCAGCGTGTAGCCGGCTAAAGGTGAGCAAACACCGGGTTCGGGCAGAATTACTTCCGTGGCGGTTGGCTCAAAAGTAGGTGTTACCGTGGGGGAAATCGTTGCGGTGGCGCTAGGGGCTGGTGTGAGCGTGGCGGTCGCGGCGGGTTGGGTGGCTGTGGCAATCGGAAGAACCGAACAACCAGCCAACAGCAGTCCAATCATGAACAACAGTACCCGATTCAACATAGTTCCCTCGGTCAACCGATTTTCTTAAGCGATGAGATACCAGATTGTACCCCACCAGGGTAGAAACCCCCGAATGTTATAATCCAACCATCACAAACCCAAGTACAGGTCAAACCTTGAACGAAAAGCTCCCCGCCAACAACCCCGCAGCAGAATACGATGCAATGGCGGATGCCTATAACGCCCGGGTCGATACACACCCCCATAATGCGTTGTATGAACGTCCCGCGAT
>DATBWK010000136.1:0-6744 GCA_036514835.1 Bellilinea sp. | reverse complement strand
CGCAGGTCGTGCTCACGCTTCCCTCGCCGGCGTGAAAGCGTCTTCGTCAATGAACCCTCCCGTCCACGACTACCAGGCGGTCATCGTCGGCGCCGGCGGCGCGGGGCTGTGGGCCGCGCTCGAACTGGCGCGCAACAACATCAAGACCGCGGTGCTGACCAAGCTCTACCCGACCCGCTCGCACACCGGCGCAGCCCAGGGCGGGGTTGGGGCGGCGCTCGGCAATTTGGAAGAGGATCACTGGGAATGGCATGCCTTCGACACGGTCAAAGGCAGCGACTACCTGGGCGACCAGGATGCCATTGAATTTATGTGCCGCGAAGCGGTCCAGTCGGTCTATGACCTGGAGCATGCCGGGCTGCCGTTCTCGCGTACACCTGACGGGCGCATTGCCCAGCGGCCTTTCGGCGGGCATACCAACAATGTCACCAAGAAACCGGTACGCCGGGCAGCTTACGCCGCCGACCGTACCGGTCACATGATCTTGCAAACCCTTTACCAGCAATGTATTCGCAATGGCATCAACTTCTATGATGAGTTCCAAGTGCTGGACCTGCTGCTGCAGGACGGCGTCACAGCCGGAGTGGTGGCGGTTGAGTTAGCCACCGGCGAGATTCACGTTTTCCACGCCAAAGCCGTAGTGTTTGCCACCGGCGGTCACGGACGCATGTGGGATATCACCTCCAACGCTTACGCCTACACCGGAGACGGGGTGGCGGTCACGCTGCGCCGCGGCGTCCCGGCAGAAGACATGGAGTTCTTCCAGTTCCACCCGACCGGCATCTACAAATTGGGTATCCTGATCACCGAAGCCGTTCGCGGTGAGGGCGGGGTGCTGTTCAATGACAAAGGCGAACGCTTCATGGAGCGCTACGCCCCGACCATCAAAGATTTGGCCTCACGCGACGTGACCAGCCGGGCGATCTACCTGGAGGTCAAAGAGGGACGCGGCATTGGCGGCAAGAATTATGTCTACCTGGACATCCGCCCCGAGACGGTCAATTTGTATGCCGAAAAAGACGGGCGTAAAAACCTGGACGGTACCCCTGTTCATGTGACTGCCGAAGAAATTCTTTCCAAGATTCCGGACATCGCTGATTTCTGCAAGACCTACCTGGGTGTTGACCCGGTCAAGGACCCGATGCCGATTCAACCGACGGCGCATTACGCCATGGGCGGCATCCCGACCGATATGTTCGGCCAGGTGGTGGTCAACGAGAAAAACACCGTCCTGCCAGGTTTGTACGCCGCCGGTGAATGTGCCTGTGTCTCGGTCCACGGCGCCAACCGCCTGGGAACCAACTCACTGGTGGACTTGATCGTTTTTGGCAAGCACGCCGGCTTGAAAGCAGCCGAATATGCCAACGGCGCCAATCTGCCAACCCTGCCAGGCGATCCCGCGGATTTTTCCCGCCAGCAAATTGACCGGCTGATGAACGGCAGCGGCAAGGAAAAAGCTGCCAAAATTGGCCGCGAGCTGCGCCAGGTGATGATGGATGACGTCGGCGTCTTCCGCACCGAGGAAGGGCTGGCATCGGCAGTTGAAAAAGTGAAGGAACTGCGCGAGCGCTTCAAAGAGGTGAAAGTTGGCGATACCAGCAAGGTATTCAACACCGAACTGCTCAACACCTGGGAGCTTGGCAATCTGCTTGATCTGGCATTGGTGACCGCAGTGGCAGCGGTGGAGCGCAAGGAATCACGCGGCGCGCATGCCCGCGAAGATTTCCCCAAGCGCGACGATGAAAACTGGCTCAAGCACAGCCTGGCCTGGATGGACGGGGATAAGGTGCGCCTGAGTTACAAACCGGTGGTAATCACCAACTATGCGCCCAAAGAACGGGTTTATTAATAGGAGGCAGCCATGGAAATACGCTTAAGAGTTTTTCGCTTCCAGCCGGACAAAGACGCAAAAGCACGTTATGACGTTTTTACCATTGAGACCGATCCCACTGAGCGCATTCTCGACCTATTGGAATATGTGCGCGGCGACGTGGACGGCAGTCTGAGCTTCCGCCGCTCGTGCGCCCACGGCGTTTGCGGTTCGGACGCCATGCGCATTAACGGGCGCAATCTGCTGGCCTGCAAGGTGCTGGTCAAGGACCTAAACAGCAGTGAAATCACGGTGGAACCGTTGCTTGGCTTGAAGGTGATCAAAGACCTGATCGTGGATATGGACCCCTTCTTTGATCATTACAAGTCGGTGCTGCCGTATTTCATCAATGACGAAATTCCGGCGGATGGAAAAGAGCATCTCCAATCGCCCGTGCAGCGCGAGCGCTTTGACGACACCACCAAGTGCATATTGTGCGCCGCCTGCACTACCTCCTGCCCATCGTTCTGGTCGAACACCGAGTACGTGGGCCCGGCGGCGATCGTTAACGCACACCGATTTGTGTTCGACAGCCGCGACCAGGGCGCAGCCCAGCGCCTGGAAAAGTTGAACGAGCAATTTGGCGTGTGGCGCTGCCGCACAGCCTTTAACTGCACCGAAGCTTGTCCGCGCGATATCAAAGTCACCCAGGCGATTGCCGAGGTTAAGCAAGCGCTGGTTTCGGGAAAACTTGAATAACCAGTTCGGACCAATAATAGTAGGGATTAGTATTTATCACGAAGAAAACAATGGGTGATTGATATAAACAGGCTGGCAGTCTCATTTGCCAGCCTGTTTTTTTGTTTGAATGACCTCCAAGCGATTGTGGTATTTGGGTTCTGATGTCGGCTCTTAACGGATTTCTTGGATGTGCAAAAACAGCATCACGGATTGACCGCGATAATCGTTTTTTAAATTTGGGTTATGTGACGGGGAAATGGAAATCCCCAAAAAGCCATCCTTTCGACGGTTTGAAAACACGCCGATTTTCCATCATCCGTTGCGTGCTTAGTTGGGTGGTTTTATATATATGAGCTATTCCTGTGTTTGCATTGGCTCCGTTCGTGATAGCCGCGCCGGACCTGCCATAATCACAATGACCACTGCCACAACCACCTCCAACAGAACGTAGCCAACGTATGTTTCAATATTTTCACTGGAGGTTGTATTTGCCATCGGGAAAAATAAGCCAGCAGTGTTCGAGCTGGCATGCATGATGGCGACCAGTAAGAGGCTGCCCTTGGTGTTGTTGTATAACCAGGTCAGACTCACCGCAAACGCCATGGTGTGGAGGATAAACAAGGCGAACATGGCGACATTCCAGTGAGGCAAGAATCTGAGTAGATGCCAGAAACCCCATATTGCCCCGAGGATCATTGTGGATGTGAGGGCGTTATATTTCGCCTGGAGGCGGGGCAGTACGTAACCGCGCCAGCCAATTTCTTCGCCGTTAGTGATTAGATCTAACAGTAAAAATGGCAGGATGAAGAGCCACAAGGTTGCGCCTTCTCCGAAAAGTTTGTAAGCCATAACCTTGCTGAAATCAGGTGTGACCCCGCTTATCATAGCATTGCCATACACACTCAGAGCGATCAGAAGAGGTTCAAGCAGAAACGCTGCCAGATACCACCTCCAGCCGACGCGCCATTTCAGATAGCGTTTCAAAAGATTGACTGCTTCCTTTTTGCCGAGGGTCAACCAGGTCATAAAAAAGGAAGCAACGCCAAATCCCCAGCCGAGGAAGAGGAGCAGCGCAAAGGGCAGATTGATTTTCACAATCCCGGTGTTCACCAGGTCGAGAGGCCAGGTTAGCAGGAACATAAGAAGTATCCCGATAACTAGCGAGTGACGTTTGAGAAAATTAGTAAATGTGTTCACTGAAAGACCCCTTTGTGTGAATGCGTCAAACGAATATTCGATTTTTCGGAATATGCTCCGTGCTAATCTACTTATTATACGAACAATTGATCCCGCGTAAATATATAGTTTCCTTCTTTTATTGCTATTGTCATAATTTCAGAAAACTTGATAGCTTTACACAGGACAGTATTTGTATAATGAATATAGACGGGCCAGGTCTTTTCAGGAAAGGAGGCTGACATGTATGTCTCAATTTTAACAGGGCGGGTTGCAAAGGAAAATTGGGAACCGCTTGAGCGGGCTTTCGAGAAAGAAGTCAAAAAAAAGCCTCCCCATGGTTTGTTCGAATCCTTCCTGGTGCAGAGTGAAGATGACCCGGCAGCCTGGCAGGTGGTCTCGGTATGGGATACCAAGGGCGACTACAAAGCCTTCGAACCCACTGAGCAGGCGGATGTATTTGTTGAATTGTTGTGCCACGAAGGCACCGTGCCGCACCGCCACGGTTATGTGGCCATCACCCACTACGAACGGGTCTGAAGGGCAATTCGCCCGCGCCATTCCGGGTTACAATTAGGCTTCATCCTCCCGCCGTTGAAAGGTGATTCATGGCTGACCCAAAATGGCTGGGCTTGGTGCAGCAGGTACAGGCATTGGCTCAAGACGGCCTGGCTTATGCACACAGCCCCTTTGACCGCGAGCGCTATCATGCATTGCAAACGTTAGCTGCCCGTCTCGTCGCTGAATATTCATCTCAAGAATTTGAAAAAGTCGACGGCCTTTTCACCGATCAGGCCGGTTATGCCACCCCCAAACTCGATTGCCGCGGTGTAGTTTTCAATGATGGCAAACTGCTGCTGGTGAAGGAACTGGCAGACGGCGGTTGGACGCTGCCTGGCGGTTGGGTGGATGTTGGCGAGCCGCCTTCGATCGCTGTGGAGCGCGAAGTTTTCGAGGAGTCGGGCTACCGCGTCAGAGCGCGCAAACTGCTGGCTCTGGACGACCGCTCCGATCCGCGTCACGGGCACCCGCCGTATATTTTCCATACCTACAAAATATTTGTTTTGTGCGACCTGCTGGGCGGAGAACCTGCCACCAGCATCGAGACCGGCGGCGCACAATTCTTTGGCGAGGACGAGATTCCACCGCTTTCAACCATGCGCACCTCCACCGAGCAAATCAAACGTATGTTTGCCCACCACCGCAACCCGCAATTACCCGCCGAGTTCGATTAACCCGCCCATATGTCAAAATCCACCGTCCTATTTTCCCGGATCACCGGCGCAGCCTTGCTGCTCGCAACTATCTTACTCACAGCCTGTCAACCTGTTGACGGGACTCAGGTACTGCCGGGTGAGCCTACTCCCAGCGCTGAATCCTCGCCGGACCTAACCCCGGAACCGGTGAACACTCCCATCCCTCCGGCGCCGACTGCCGCGCCAGTTTATATCGTACCCCTCGAGCAGTTAAACGGCCTTAAATTGATTTTTTCACACCCTTGGACGGGTGAGACCGCCTTCCTGGCAGACAAACTGACGGATACCTTTAACCAGACCAATGAGTGGGGCATTCACATCATGGTACGGCGTTCCGGTTCCAGCCAGGCGCTGGCCAACCAGGTCGAAGACGGTCCGTTCGACACTGAATACCCGCAGGTGGTTGTGGCGCCCTCCGAGCACCTGTTGTGGTGGCTGGAAAATGGAAATTTGGTGCTTTCGCTCAATGACCTGATTGCCGACCCTTATTTTGGATTGAGCGAGCAGCAGCGCGCTGACTTCCCCCTGGCTTTCTGGCAGCAGGATCAATCCGGCGGCAGCCAGGTTGGCATCCCGGCGCAGCGCGACCCACCGGTGATGTTTTACAACCAGACCTGGGCAACCGAGTTGGGCTTCACCCAACCGCCGGTCACGGTGACCGAATTCAAAGAACAGGCGTGCGCGGCAGCTTTTGCCAATGCCCACGACCGCTTTGCCGCCAATGACGGCACTGGCGGCTGGCTCATCAATACCGACGGGCTGGTGGTGTACTCCTGGCTGCGCTCATTTGGGTTGGAGAATGCGCTGAGCGGCGACCCGCTGCAATTCCAGTTCGATCAGCCGGTTACCGAGAGTGCGTTCACCTTTATCCGCTCCATGGTGGATGAAAGCTGCGCCTGGTTTTCGCGCACCACGGCCTCCAATGAATATTTTGCCAACCGGCAAGCGTTGATTTATACCGGTCAGTTGAGCGACCTGGCGCTGCAAAGTAGAACCAACGCACGTCTTGAGAGCATGGACAGCTGGACGGTGCTGCCATTCCCGGACAGCGACCGTCCGGTGACAGTCGCCAGTGGTTTGTCCTACGGCATCCTGCGCAGTAATCAGGCCGCCGAGGTAGCTGGTTGGCTGTTCATACGCTGGCTGAGCCAGCCCGAGAATGCGGTTCAATTGTTGCTGGCGGATGGTGGATTGCCGGTTAGCGCGTCTACGGTTGAACTGGTGCAAGCCGCCATGCAGGAGATTCCCCAATGGGCGCAGGTGCTGCAATGGTTGCCGACCGTTCAATCCGCTCCGCCTGTTGCTGGGTGGCGTATTGCCCGCTTTGTGCTGCAGGATGCCTTCTGGCAGTCACTGCAAAGTTTCACTGCTGTGGAAGACATCCCGTTTATTCTCGAGCAGATCGACGTCACCATCCTCGAGGTGCAGGCTCAGCAGGGGCAATAATCGCTCACATGAAAATGCGCATTCCGGCCTGAACCGCCTGCAGATTGCCCTGGCAGGCCAGAGAAATCTCGGTATGGGGAGAAAAACCGCAGCGGGCGCAGTCGATATCGGCGCGGCCTTTGAGGTAGCAGCCTTGCTGCAGCGAGCCGTCCGGGTTGGCGTTATCGATCAGGCTGTCGCGGCAGGTCCAGGTATTCCGTTTGAGCGCCTGCAGCGCAGCGTACGAGTTGAGCACACGTATTCCGCTGTGTTTTAGCTTGATTACCTGGTCGAGCAAGTGTTCCCGGCGCTCAAAATCGAGAAAAAGCGCATCCT